>CAIPFQ010000143.1 GCA_903864395.1 uncultured Chlamydiae bacterium
GTCATCGTGAAATCAGTGAATCCATCAGGAGCGAATGTCGGAATTATGAAAATAGCCAGCTTTACGACCACGAGCTATTTAAAAAAATTATAGTGGACCCATTGAGCTGGACAACTTTTTAGCTAAACTTGTTTGCTTGATCGAAAGTTTTCCCTGTACAGGTGAACAAGCCCAAAAAACAGCGAGGGGATGAGAACGCAAAGACTTGAGGATAAAAATGCCTGAAGCCAGAATCGAACTGACGACCTTCGCATTACGAATGCGCTGCTCTACCAACTGAGCTATTCAGGCGAAATGAGACGTCTGCCTCTCCTTAAAAAACGGCATGGATTGTAACGAAGCCTTATTTTTTAATCAACCATTCGCTCGAAGAACATTTAGATTTTATTGATCCATCTCTATACTCGGAGTTATGTACAAAGAATCCAAGATCGGCGCTTCCCTCCTGATGGGAGGCTCTGGGCATCGTTTCGGAGACAAACTCCCAAAACAATTTTGCCTCTTAAAGGGAAAACCTCTTTATCTCTACGCCTTAGAAACTTTGCTGGAGATGGAAATTTTTGAAGAGATCGTCATCGTATGCCATCCCGACTGGATGGCCAAGTTGGATTTAAAAAATTTTCCACCCATCGTGCAGACGGTTCCTGGCGGATCTACTCGTCAAGAATCGTCCTTCTTGGGACTTTGCGCTTTTAGAAAGATGCCAGAGTGGGTGGTCATTCATGATGCCGCGCGCCCTTTTGTGACAAAGGCCATTGTTCTAGCCAATCTCGAAGCCGCTATGACATGCGGCAGTGCCGATACCTGCGTCCCTTCTACAGATACACTGGTCTTCGCCCCTGATGGACACCAAATCGTATCGATCCCCAAGCGCCATGAATTTTTTCGCGGTCAAACACCGCAAACCTTTCGCTATTCCCTCATCGCAGAAGCGCATGCTAGAGCGCGTCAAAAAGGGATCGACAATGCGAGCGATGATTGTCAGTTGATTGCTGATTTAAATAGCCCTATTGCTATATCAAAGGGTCATGAGGAGAATATGAAAATTACTTCCTCCCTCGATTTAAAAATTGCAGAAATCATCCTCGAAAAAAGGAGAACTTGATGAAAAAAAATATGGGAACTTTTGATCGCGTTTTACGCCTAGTTATGGCTACGGCTCTGTTCGCTTTTGCCTATTGGCAAGAAAGCTGGGTCGCTTTTGCCGTAGCGGTTTTCGTTTTATTTGAAGCCGTAATCGGCTGGTGCGCTCTCTATCAAATCTTGGGAAAAAATTCTTGTCCTAAAGACTAAGGGGTATTGAAGTTGAGAATGTAAGTGATTTGTTGCACCTGCTCTGGCGCGATAATGACAAATTGCGCCGTCTGCTGATACGGGGGAAGATAATAAACCTGCAAAAGACCAGAACTGGCCGAAATGCTCGTGATATTTTGAAGCAACCCATTTGGAATCGGCGGATTAAAAGGGCCCGTCAAGGTCGTCTGCATCCATACCTGGTTCGTGTTGCTCGTGTGAAATGGAGGCTGCATGAGCTGATTGACCGCTGAGGCAATATCAATGGCTCTCTGATAAGGATTCACCTCGAAATAAGGAAGCGTCCCCACTGGTGCGCTCGCTGTAAAAGATCCTTGTGTCTTAGGCAGATTCGAAAGCGTCGGAAAATAAAGCACAGCAACGACTTGTTCTGAAGGCAACACAAGATATTGCGACACACCATAAGTCTGAGTCGTCTGATACGCTACAATTAAGAGCGTATTATATACAGTGGGCGTGATGCTCTGAACGTAAGGAATTAACCCGTTGTTGATATAGCGATAGGTCGTGTAGGGAATGTTCCCTGGCAACGTTGTTTGCAAGGCAAATTCTGGAACCTGTGTCCCAGAAGCATGCTTCAAGGCCTTAAAAGTATTGAGGATCTCTGTTCCGCGCGTTGTCGAATCGATCTGATACAGCGTAGTTTGACTCGCTGCCCCTAAAAGGACGGCGGTTCCAGAGTTTGCGCTAAAGAAGGGCAGTATCCCCACAAGACCCAAGAGCATATGTGTAAATTTCATAGGAAATATTTTAAGCGAAAGAGCTGATTGTTCGCAAGGGAGGAGAAAAATTGGTCGTAAATTTGGGGGGGATTTCCTTGAGAAAGCGCGAGGGGCGCATTGAGCGCGAGGTGCCCCACATATAGCGAGAAAGAGCCGAGCAAATATAGAGCCTCTTTTTTGCGCGAGTCATCCCTACATAGCAGAGGCGCCTCTCTTCTTCGATGGCTTTTGCATCGTCTTTGCTATTGATATGAGGAAAAAGATCTTCCTCAAGACCCACGAGAAAGGCAAGATTGAATTCTAGCCCTTTGCTGTTGTGGAGCGTCATCAACTTTACCGAAGGAAGATGAGCCTCTGCCTTGACATGAGAGCGCAGCGAGAGCTCTTCGAGAAATTGCACGAGAGAAGCCTCTTTTTGTTCCTCTTCCCATTCCGCCGCTTTTCCCATCAATTCATCTAAGTTTTCCTTGCGATCTTGAAAGGTTTCTGGATCTTCGTGCAAATAGGCCATGTATTTTGACTCAGAAATCGCCTCCGCAATCAGCTCGTGAATCGGAATCTGTCCTACTCGCTTTCGTAAATGCTGAATGAGGCGCACATAATTTTTAAGTCCCTCTTTTTGCCTTGCGCTTAGCTTTAAGTCAGGACAAAAAGGGCTCCCCGCAATAAGCTCCTCGCAAAATGTGAAAATCGGAATGTGCGTTTCCGTAGCTGCAGCGCTTACCTTTTCGATCGCGCTCTCCCCAATGCCTCGGCGCGGCGTATTGACCATTCTGAGAAAAGAAATGAGATCAGAGCTCGATAGGACAACCGCTAGAAGCGCTAAAATATCTTTGACCTCCTTTCGGTCATAGAAGGAAAGTCCTCCTATGATTGTATAGGGAATTTTTCGCGCAAGCAACAAATCCTCAAAGACCCTCGATTGCGCATTGGTTCGATAGAAAATGGCGATCTCGTCGTAGTTCACAGGCTCTCCAACGCTGTGCTTACGAATCCTCTCCGCGACAAATTCCGCCTCTTGTCTCTCGTTGATTCCCGTAAAGAGACCGATTTTTTCTCCTTCGCCCAACTGACTCCATAGTTTTTTGTCAAAACGCTCTTCATTGTGCTGGATCAAGGCGTTTGCCGCCTGAAGAATGATGTTCGTGCTGCGGTAATTCTGATCGAGCGTGATCACAGAGGCTCCAGGAAAATCCGAGGCAAAATTGAGAATGTTTTGATAACGCGCGCCACGCCACGAGTAAATCGATTGATCGGGATCGCCCACTGCAAAAAGATTGCGGTGCTTTTCTACGAGAAGTTTTGCGAACATATATTGGGCGCGATTGGTGTCCTGGTACTCATCGATTAAAACAAAAAGCCAGCGATTTTGATACTCTGCGCGCATAGACTCGTTCGCACTTAACAGTTTGACGGGAAGATACAGAAGATCATCGAAATCGAGCGTGTTGCACTCTTTGAGTTTGCTCTGATAGCACGCATAAGCCTCTTGCACGGTTTTGTCTTTTTCGATGGATTCAGGGTCTAGCAGATCGTTTTTTGCACTCGAGATTTTATGCTTGATCTCCCGAAGAATCGATTTGTCTCCCGACAACCCAAGCTGCTCCAAGCAAGTCTTTAGAAGCTTTTCGCTGTCAGCTGCATCGTAAATAGTGAAATTAGGCTGATAGCCCATCGCACCGATGGACTCGCGCAAAATTCGAGCCCCTAAGCTATGAAAGGTGCAGGCGAGCACGGCCGTGTTCTTCAATGTCCTGATCCGCGTCTTCATTTCTTCGGCCGCTTTGTTCGTAAAAGTGACCGCCAAAATGTCGGAGGGAGAAATTCCAAGATCGAGCAGATGGGCAATTCGGTAGGTGACAACGCGCGTCTTGCCAGATCCTGCGCCCGCGAGTACAAGAAGCGGACCCTCGACGTGTTCTACGGCTTGAAGCTGCTGTGGATTGAGGAGAGGAGGTGCGCTTTGCATGGTGTCAATGAGTGTACTCGATTAAGCTTCAAGACGGCAAGGTTTTTTCGTTGTCTAGACTACAAAAGGACAATCCGTTAAAATAAGAAGAAGGTTCCTATGAAAATGCTCCCTGAATTTGTTTGCAAATACTTTTCTTCAGCCAACCTTTTAATAGAAGAGGGGCGTGTGAAAGATTTGCTCTTTTCTCGAGGGACGTATCAGGCTGAAGTTCAAGGGAAAAATAAAAAGAAAGAATTTCCATTTCTTCAAATTCAAGAGGATGGCTCTCTGTCCGACTTTTTTTGTTCTTGTGCGGAAGAATTGGGTTGTGTCCACCTCGCCGCAGCGTACCTCAAGATTTTTCAAGGGAAAGAAGAGCCTTTGCATATTCGTTTTAAAAATTCTTTTTGGAATCGCTTGTTTCAAATGATCAGTAAAAGGCAAGGCTATGAGCCTAGCTGTTTGCTCTGTGATGAAGCGGGTCTCTATTCTTGCGAGTCTAAAACGAAAAAAAAACTATTTTCCATTGAAGCACTCGGTGCGAGCGCGAAAAAAGAGCTTAAAAAAATGATCACGAATCGCGAGGTTGAGACGGAGGAGACATCGTTAAAATTTTCGAATTGGCCCGCTGAAGAGCTCGCCAGTTTTCGTGCAGGACAGGGGAGCCACCCGATTCAATATGAGCTCTCTTTTTGGTCTGATCTTGCGAAATGGATGATGAGGCTTCAAGAGGAGGGAAAAGCCTATAGAATTGCGTATGCTGGAAAAGGGCTCCCTCGGGAAGTTTCTCTTCATTTTCCTGAGCTGCGCGTTTGGTTTTATATTTCGGAAGTGAGCTGGCCCTGGTTGATTCCTTCTTTAAATTCTGTCGCCTCCCCCTTGCGCCTCTTTGATCCTGGAAAGGGGATGGTTGAAGCGGTAGAATACGATCCCGATCAAAAAAAATTGCGGATCACGCATAAAACTCATGGGATGCAACCATCGGAAACAGGAGAGGGAATTGCCGTAGGCGATTGGTTTTTTATTGAAGGGAGAGGGTTTTATCGGCGGAGAGGCTCTTTACTTTTTCGGGAATCGGAAATTGGGGCAGATAAAATCGCAGAGGTTTTAAACGATTCTTGGAAAGATCTCACCCCTTTCCTCTCTATTCATCCAGAGCCGAGAAAATCATTCTATAAACTTCATATGGAGCCTCAAGGCTCTTTGCACATTCAGTTTTATATCTTAGAGCCAGGCGACCTTTCTTCTTCTCAATCCTCTCTTTTTACCCCTTGGGTTTATGTGGAGGGAAGGGGATTTTATTTGGTGGAAGATTGGCTTTTTGAGGGGAAAGAAAAAGTGATTCCTAGGGCGGGCATGGCGGATTTTATTAACCGCCATCGTCTCTGGCTACACCAATTTCCAGGGTTTCAGATCCATTTGGGGAGCCTGGATTCTTACTTGGTCTACCGATGGAATGAACAGGGGCACTTAGTTTTCGACGCTGCGCTCAACTTTCCTGAAGGTTTTGAGGAAGCGATTCATTTTGATGAATGGGTTTATGTTCCTGGGCAAGGATTTTATATGAAAAAGCAGGGTGCTTCGCGTCTCTCTTTGCATCCAGGACTGGAAATTCAAAGGAAAGATATTTCCTCTTTTATTCAAGATCATCAGGAAGAGTTAGAACAGGTCCAAGGGTTTTTCAGTACAAGAGCGATTGTGTTAAAAACTGGACTAAAATTGATTGTAAATGAAGCGGGGCGCCTTGTGGTTTCCCCACAAAGAGAATATGCCCCTGGCGTCGATCCTTCTTCAATCCAAATTTTCAATAACTTTTTTTATGTTAAAGAAATGGGATTTCAGGCTGCGTCCGCAGCGGCGCAGCTTCCTGAAAAATATCAGGAAACTTATGAGGTGCCAGCGTATCAAGAAACGCAGTTTCTCGCCTATGAACTAGAGCAAATTTCCCCTTATATTGTTTTTCTCGATCCTCGCCTTAAAAAACCATCGCATCTTTGGATTCAAATTTACAGTGCGTCGCGTGAAAAAGTTCGAGGCAAAGAAAAATGGTGTGTTCGTTTTTCGTACGAATCGGAATTAGGAAGCGTAGACTCCATCGTTCTTTGGGATACGCTCGATCAACGCCGATCCCATTTGTTTTCTCTAGCGGGACTGATCCATCTCAAAGAGGCGCGCTTCAGCTGGCTCTCTCAAATTCCAGAGAAATGTTTAGATCGAAAAAGGGGGGTTCTGTGGCTCAGTGCGCTCGAATGGCTTCGCCTATCTGCCATGGAGAATTTAAAATTGCCTGTTGGAGACGATCCTCAGGCTGCCTTGACGCGCCGACTTTTTGAAAAAATGGAGCATCTTGAAACAGATAAAAAGCTTGATATTTCGCAGCTGAAATCGACGCTGCGTCCTTATCAAGAGCAAGGGCTTCAGTGGCTCTGGTTTCTCTACTGCAATGGTCTTTCGGGGCTTTTATGCGATGACATGGGGCTTGGCAAAACGCACCAAGCTATGGCCTTGCTTGCGGCTGTGAATCAAATAGATACAGAAAAAAAGCATAAGTACCTTGTGGTCTGTCCAACCTCTGTGATCTATCATTGGCAAGAGCTTTTAAAGCGTTTTTTGCCGAATTTTTCTGTGTGTACCTACTATGGGCTTGATCGAAGTTTGGAAAACTTTGACGAATGTTATGATCTTTTACTCACCTCTTACGGTATTCTTCGCTCAGGAAAAGATCCCTTACACGGTTTAGCTTTCGAAGTGGCTGTCTTTGATGAAATCCAGGTTGCTAAAAATTACGCATCTCAAACACATAAAGCTTTGTGCGATATTCGCGCGAATATGCGTCTAGGTTTAAGCGGAACTCCGATAGAAAATAGGATTCGAGAGCTCAAATCACTCATTGATATTGTTCTTCCGTCTTACCTCCCTTCCGACTCTGTTTTTCGCGATATGTTTATTTATCCGATTGAAAAACAAAATGACGAAGTGAATAAAAGTTTGCTTGGTGCAAAGGTACAAATTAGTTGGCTGCGACTGTATCCAGAACCGACTGGTAGTGCTTGGCGTGGCGCTCTTCGACCTTGGCCAGTGCGGCAAAACGCTTTTGCGCCTTGTCCAGCGTGGCTTTCAGGGCGGCAGCGGCGTCCAACGCGGCCTGGAAGGCCTGGGCGTGCTCTTTGCTCTCCGAAATTTGTTCGTCGATTTCAGCTACGGCAGCAGCGTTGCCCTCTGCCTCGGCGGTTTTGCGAAAGCCGGGGTACATCTCGGTGTATTCGTAGGTTTCACCGTCGATGGCAATTTGCAAGGCCTTGGCCGGCGTCATGCTGGTTTTGGGGTAGAGCAAGTCCAGGTGGCCAAAGGCGTGCATCACTTCCTGCGCTGCGGTCTCTTCAAAAGTGCGGGCCGTCAGTTCGTCGCCCATTTCACGGGCCAGTTTGGCGAAATAGCGGTATTTAATGTGCGCCATCGACTCGCCAGCAAAGGCGGATTCGAGGTTGGCGATGGTCTTGATCTCGGGGCGGCTTGGGGTGCTCATGGTCTTTACTCCGTTAGGTGATTACAAACTGCCAGTTGATGGTTTTCAATCGGCATGGACGAAATCATAGGATTAATCTATTAACAAAGCCAATTGCAAATGGCTAATGCCTTGATAGGCAAGTCGCTTGCCTTGTCCGCCTTAGAGCTTGAGTTCGAGTTTGGCCTGTAGGTTGGTCGCCGTGGGCGCCGTGCTCAGCGTGGTGTCGCGTAGCGACTGGCCTGCGCTGTTGCTGCTGAGCAGCCGGGTGCCGCTGAGGTAGTTGCGCGCAGTCAGGTTGCTCGCGCTCAGGCGCAGCTGGGCGCGCGGGCTCCAGATCCACAGCACCGAGGCGTCGGCCACCAGTTTGTCGCTTTGAA
>CAIPFQ010000144.1 GCA_903864395.1 uncultured Chlamydiae bacterium
ACTACAAGGGCAACCACCCAGGATGGCAAGAGGCTGTACCATCGCAGCACTACCAAGGCAGAAGAAGAACAAGTGGCAATATATAAGGCATTGGGGCTCTCTTCTCAAAGTCTTCAGACAAAAAAAATTATCTTGTAAATTTCAAGATGTAGTGACGAATAGACCTAACTTTAGGACGATTCTCCTATGAAGGCCGTTAAACTTGGGCTAGAGTTTCTACGGTAAACGAGCCTGTGGATCCAATAAGAAACGCATTCACCAATCCTGCTTGTGATGAGTGTACATTGACATAGCTTATTTTTTCTTGCACCGTCAGAAACCAAGAATCAAAGGAACAAGTTTCATAGAAGCGCAAGCCTACTTCCGTTCGAAAAAGAGAGGAATATTGAGATGTTTGCTCAATATTAAAGGGGCCTCTTCCCGTTTCTTGGTATCGACCCTGCCAGCTATTGGCCCAATCGAGCATGATAAAAGGATTCAAGAGGAGCCCTATAAAATCCTTGCCATCCAAAACGTTTCGTTTATAGCCAGTTTCAACATGAGGGACGAGCTGCCATCCTTTGGGGGTAGAATTCGCAACGAAATGAAATCCAGTGAGCCCAATCTCACGCACTTGGGACGTTTGAAAAAGACCCTCCCAAAGGGCTCCATCGACATAGAATGTTTGGTTATCCCAAGAGGCGTAGCCAAATAAACTTTCTTGGTTGATATTGCTATATCCAGCACCTAAGGTTTCGTGAACATGTGTATAAAGATAGGAAAAGCCCATGCCTACATGACTATTTTTATTGATTTCTCCATCAAGGGCCAAAATGATTCCCCCTGTGGAAGGATTAAAGGCGGGCGTTTGGCTCTGTGCTTTTTGATAGGCGAGTGCTGCGATGGCGTCAAACCAAAGCATAAAAGAACTTTTTTTCTTCTCAGACAAAGAAATCTCTTTTGGATCTTCAAAAGAATCTTCCTTGGCGTCCGCGATCAGAGAAAAGGAATGAGCGATTTCTTTTCCTCCATGGCCACCATGCCTCTGAGAGTGCGATTGTTTGCGCAATTGATAGGACAAGCTATTGTTTAAAAAAAACATATTGTTGCTGGCCGTATACGAAGAGACTCCATTGCGCGTCGGGGCTGCTTGGACTAAAGCTTCTGCAAGAGTGCCGTCAAATACTGATGGAATAAAATAAAAAGCATTCTCTTGCGCATAGGTGTTGATATACTGAGCGAACAGGGCGCTGTTTCCGCTCAGTGTCTCTGTTGGGATTTGGACTAACAGATTGTTGATTGCAACAGAAAAAAGACCTGAGGGGGCAAGGACATTGGGTATATTCAGCGGAAGAGCGATCCCCGTCGAAGAGACGAGCGCGGCATATGCTTGGGTTCCATTATTTGTTCCTACAATTAGACCATTGCCAGAATTATTGATCGCAGTCTGCAGGATAATACCCGGCCCCACAAAGCCTGTAGAGAGAAGCTCCGTGACAGTGCCTGAGGGAGATACAATCGCAGCATAGGGTGCAGAGGTATTGTTTACCCCTCCGATAAGGCCTTGTCCCGAATCATTGAGCGCAACGCTATATAGCACTCCAGTTCCTTGCGTTCCTGGAAGATTGAGCGAAGCTACAGTGCCTGTTGAAGAAACCTTGGCTAAATAAGGATCCATGCCTCCGTTGACCTGTCCTCCAATGAGACCTTGTCCGAGGGAATTTATTGCTACAGAATACATGTATCCCGAACCAGAGGTATTTGGAAGGGTTAGTTGGGTTGCAGCCCCTGTTTGAGACACAATCGCAGCATAAGGCAAATTTCCACTATTTTGACCTCCAATGAGACCGTTGCCAAGAGCATTGATCGCTACGCTGTCAATCTGTCCATTTCCAACAAATCCAGTAGAAGTCAATGGGGCAGCGACCCCTGAGGGAGACACAGTCGCAGCATAAGGCAAATTTCCACTATTTAGACCTCCGATAAGACCGTTGCCAAGAGCATTGATCGCTACGCTTTCAATCAGTCCATTTCCAACAAATCCAGTAGAAGTAAGCTGGTTTATGACCCCTGCAGGAGATAGCCAAGCAGCATAAGCCAGAGAAGTTACAGCATCTTGACCTCCGATAAGACCTGCCCCAGCAGCATTGATCGCTGTTATCTGAATCAAACCATCTCCTGTAAGGCCAGGAAGGGAGAAGGGTGTAATGATGCCATCCGAGGACACATAGGCTGCATATGCTGTATTCCCATTCTCAAAGCCACCAATAAGAGCTGCAGGGGTTGCGTGCAACGTTGCGATCGCAACGGAGACTACAAAAAAACAAAACTTTTTCATGGACTTCTTCTGTTTGTTAAAACATAATTTATTTTTTAGCAGACTGCAACTCCTTTTTTTTATACCATTGGATGTATGCAGGCATTATTTACCGCCTTTAGAAGTTCTCTAGAGCAATTCTTCGATGCGCTCGATGTCGAAGGAGCGCAAATCGTCTTTGAGAAAATTCGCGCTTGTACGGGAACGATTGTTTTATCGGGCGTTGGGAAAAGTGGTCTGATTGCGCAAAAAATCGCAGCTACTTTTGTGTCTACAGGGACAAAGGCTTTGTTTTTGCATCCCTTGGATGCATTGCATGGAAATTTAGGAGCTTTGAGCGGCTCTGATCTTTTTTTAGCCTTTAGCAAGAGCGGGGAATCAGAGGAACTTTTGGCCTTAATGCCCCATGTGCGAAAAAAAGGAGCGTTTACTATCAGCGTTGTCTCAAATGCATCTTCTCGCTTGGCAAAACTTTCCGATTTGATCGCCAAGCTGCCTTTGCAAAAAGAGCTTTGCCCCTATGGACTCGCTCCGACCACGTCAACAGCCTCACAGCTCATCTTTGGAGATTGCCTAGCGATCGCTCTCATGGAAGCGCGCGCCTTTTCAGCGGCTGATTTCGCTGAAAATCACCCAGGGGGGCTGCTCGGTCGTAAGATGATGTTAAAAGTGTCTGACCTCATGATCTCTGGGCAAGACTTGCCTCTTTGCGCTCCAGAAGATTTGCTCCTGAATGTTCTTCATGAGCTCTCGAAAAAACGGTGTGGTTGTGTCTTAGTGGTTCGCGACAAGGTTTTACAGGGAATTTTTACAGATGGAGATTTGCGCAGAGCCATCCATGCAAAAGCCGAAGATTCTTTGCAAAGGCCGATGATCGATTTAATGAACCCTTTTCCCCGCGTGATTTCCCCCGATATATTAGCTCTGGCAGCACTGCAGAGCATGGAATCCGATAGCCATCATTTGATTGCCGTTCTTCCTGTGGTTGCAAAGGGGAAAATCATTGGATTAATCCGGATGCACGATATTCTTCAAGCGGGGTTGAGATAAATTTTTATGAGCACACAGCTGGCAGATCTTTTGATTGGATTGACTTTTCTTATTGGGTATTTATTTATTATTTTTGAAACGCGTCTAAAAGTGAATAAAAGCGCGTCCGCTCTCTTGATGGCTACGTTCTCTTGGATGTTTTTTATGCTAAGCCGCGAATCTGGAGATTTGACGCACGCCTCGAAAATTTCCGAAGGGATCGGCGAGGTGAGCCAAATCATCTTTTTTCTCCTTGGAGCGATGGCTCTCGTCGAATTGATTGATGTCCATAGGGGATTTCGGGTCATTACGGATTTAATCCAAACGAATTCCAAAAAAAAACTTCTTTGGTTTTTAGGTTTTTTTACATTTTTTCTCTCAGCCATTCTCGATAACTTGACGACAACCATTGTGATGGTGTCTTTATTGCGCAAGCTGGTAGAGGATAAAAGAGAGCGAATGCTTCTTGCTGGGATGGTCGTGATTGCAGCGAACGCAGGGGGGGCATGGACACCGATTGGCGATGTTACGACGACCATGCTATGGATTAAAGGCAATATCACAACGTTTGCCGTGATGAAATCTCTCTTCCTGCCGAGTTTCGTCTCTCTTTTAGTAGCCCTTTTATTGTTTGGTCGAAAGATGAAGGGAAAGTATCCAGGAGTGATGAATAGAGCGCATAAAGAGCCCTCGGAGCCTGGGGCTCGATTGGTTTTTTTCTTGGGAGTGGGAGCCCTGATCTTTGTTCCCATTTTTAAGGCTTTTACGGGACTTCCCCCTTTTATGGGGATGCTAGTCGGGCTAGGCGCCGTTTGGGTGACGACAGACCTTATGCATGGGAAAAAAGAGGCTCGCGGTCATTTACGGATTCCTCATATCTTAACGCGGATCGATACTTCTGGGATCCTTTTCTTTTTAGGCATTTTACTTTGTATTAGCGCCATGGATGCGGCAGGACTTTTAGAAAAAATGGCCCATTTTCTCGATGAAAAAGTGCAGAATATAACTTTGATTGCGACAATCATCGGATTGATTTCCGCAGTGGTCGACAATGTTCCCCTCGTTGCGGCAGGAATAGGAATGTACGATGTACAGACATTTCCTGTCGATTCAAAGTTTTGGCAGCTTCTCGCTTATTGCGCAGGAACAGGAGGCAGTGTTTTGATTATCGGATCGGCCGCTGGTGTTGCTTTGATGAGTCTTGAAAAAATCGATTTTGTGTGGTATTTGCGCAAAGTAAGTTGGATCGCTCTTTTAAGTTATTTTGCTGGAATTGCAGTCTACTTAGGGCTCGTAAGCAAATAACTGTTACATTTCCGCTGCGCCAGCATCTTCACCTTTAGCCCATCACAGACTGAAAAAATTTGTCAAAAAAGTCAAAGATACAAACACATACCATCAGAACTTTAACCCAG
>CAIPFQ010000145.1 GCA_903864395.1 uncultured Chlamydiae bacterium
ACTAAAACATCTTCCTTTAGACGATCTGTTTCCTTTTGCTCCCATTAAAGCTCTTTTGAAAAGACCGATTCCTGGAGGACAGATCAATGCTTCCCACCTTCACGCGATTCGCTTTGCGTCTTTAGCCGAAGGATCGGCCACCCCTGTAAAAGCTCTTTTCCTCATTGGCATGAGCGAGGAAAATTTTCCAAGAAAAAATTCTCAAAGCTCCCTCGATATTCTTCGTGGCGAAAAAATCTACACTTTTGAGCCCAGCGATCGGGATCGGTATTTTTTCTTACAATCCCTCTTCGCTGCCAAAGAATTTTTGCATATTAGTTACAGCCACCTCTCTCCCAGCGGAAGCCCTGTGTATCCAAGCCCTCTTGTAGAAGAGCTCAAACGATCGCTCGATGGCCCTGCAAAAGAGTGTCAAATAAAAGAGGTCTCGAGAAACCTTTTCACCCCGAAAAAAATCTCCTGGCCTACCCACCCTCCTCGGCCTACTTTTCAACAAGATCTCACGATCCATCTCTCCGAGCTTAGTTCTTTAGCGCGCCATCCCTGGAGTTTTTATCTGGAAAAACAATTCGGGATTCGCCTTGAGCGCTCTCCGATCGATTCCTTGTCGCAGAAAAAAAAGAAAATTCTCCGCGCTACCCCCCATACCAAATCCATAGCCTCCCTTCTGCGCGAGCTCCCTTCTGGTCTTTGCGGGGAAATTCTTACAACAGAGATTCAAGAAAATGCCTCTCTGTGGTCGGAACAAATCGCCACCTGGGGCGTCTCTTTCGAGAGGCTCTTGCTAAAAGCCAACAGTTTTGAAAAACGACATTTTTTAACAGGCTGGGAAATGCCGCCGATAGAGATTTATTTGGATAACGGAACCCGCATCAAAATCATTGGCGAGATCAAAAATTTTTCACCAAAAGGGTTTCTTTACACAGGGGAAGATTCTCTTGGATCGCTCCTAAAGACCTGGCCAGAGTGTCTCGCCGCCCTCATTGCATCGGAGACCCTGCAAATTTACTTTGTTGACGCAGGAAAAATAAAATCTGTACAAAACCCCCTTTTAGCCATGAAAGATTTTCTTACTTATTTTCTTTTGGCAAAAGAGACCCCCTCGCCGCTCATTCCCGACTGGGCTGACGCGATTTTGCGCAAGGGAATCGAAGAAATTCAGGCGAAAGAGGAAAAAATGATTCTTGGGAAAGAGCGCTTTGAAGACACCGTATTTCAATGGGTCTCCGAAAGAATCGACCTGCCTCCCTTAGAAGATTGGCTCTCTTCTTGGAAAGAGCCGATAATGAATAATTTTTCCCAGCTTTGCGCCCTATATCCAACAAGGAAAAAAAGTGAAACCCTTTAATTGTCTCAGTCAAGACTGTCCTATTTTTGGCGCTCATCTTTTGGAAGCTTCCGCTGGAACGGGCAAAACATTCGCGATCGAACACGTCATCGTCCGACTGCTCCTCGAATCCGAGGAAATGGAGATGGAGCAAATTTTGGCGGTTACATTTACAAGAGCTGCCGTGCGCGATCTAAAAAAAAGGATTTCTGCAAATCTTCAAGAAGCCTTGAGAAAAATCGAAGAAAAAGAAGACGACTGGCCCTATCTTCAGCCCTTTCTTGGATCGGAAAGAGCCATTCAAAAACTCAGCGAAGCCTTATGTTTCGTCGATCGATTCCAAATTTTCACAATTCATGGATTTTGTCATCGAATTCTCCAAGAATTCGCCTTTGAAGCACAAATTCGACTCACCATCGCCGATCCAGAAAACAAAGAACAAGTGCCTAAAAAACTCGTGCAAAGAGCGATGCATTTTTTAGAAACGGAAATAGACTCTGCCTCCCTATGCGCAGAGCAAATAGGCTTTCTTCTCAAAAAATTCGATTCCCTCGATATTTTTGCGCGGCGCCTTTTGAAAAAAGATCTCGTTGAGTACCGAGGCTCTTTTGCAAACCTTCTAGAGCGCTATGAATCGGCTTGGGGTTCCTATCCCATTCCCGATGAAACTGTTCTTCTCGACGAGTTTCGGTGTATTTCTTCCAGTTTTAAGTCCGTCGTAAAGGGTAACTTCGAAGCGCAAATCAAATCCCTTTGCAAGGCAAAGAGCGATCCCGCAGCGTCTCTGCGCGGTCTTTTGAAAGAAAAAGGATCCCTTTTTGCCTTTTTATCTCCTGAAAATCGGAAATTGCGCGCTACAGCCGAGTGCCCTGCCTTTTTTTTATGGGCAAAAAACGCTTTTTCTCCTCTCCTTGCAGAGGGCACTCATTGGAAAAACATTTTTGGCTGGCTGCAAAATCTTTGGAGTCAAACGGAGGCCACGCTCCTCTTTGAAAAAGAGATTTTTGATGCCGCTGAAATTCTCAAACAAACAAGCTTTGCGATCCAGCAAGAACCTTTTGCAAACAAGGTGCGCGAGAAATATAAAGCTGTTTTAATCGACGAATTCCAAGACACCGACCCCTTGCAGTGGAAGATTTTTAAAACGCTTTTTATCGAAAAGCCTCCCTTGGCCCTTTATCTTGTCGGAGATCCTAAACAATCTATCTATCGTTTTCGCAAAGCGGATGTGTATACCTATTTTGAAGCGAGAACAACCCTCGGCGATTCTTGTTTATTTTGCCTCGATACAAATTATCGCTCCTCGCCACAAATCATCGAAGCGCTCAACACCTTGTTTCATCGCCCCTGGCTCTTTTTGCCAAAAATAGGGGAAACAATTCCTTGCCCTGCGATCAAAGCAGGGGCAACACACACGTTTGAGGGAAATGACAACAAAGGGGCGATTCACTGCCTGATGGGGGGCTCTTTTGAAAAATCCCTCCTCCCCTTTGCTGTCCTGGAAATCGAAATTCTCGCCCCTCTTTTCCCCTCGTTTTCCTCTTTTGCAATTTTGGTAAAAGATCGCTATGAAGCAGGAAGCGCTTTGGCTCTTCTCCAAGAAAGATCGATCCCAGCGATCGCAAAAAATCAAGAGCCGCTCGGAAAAACATTTGCGTTTCGCGCCCTATTAGAATTTTTTAACGCTTTGGCTTTCCCTGAGAAAAGCTCCTTAGCCAGAATCGTTGAGGTGGGCCCTTTCCATGAAATTTGTCTTCAAGAGAGCCGAAACATTTTGGAAAAAGAGGGGCTCATCGCTTTATTTCGATCTCTTTCACAAAATGTGCCAGAGTCAGAATTTCTTCAAGATTTTCACCAGATCGTGGAAGAGGCTCTTGCCTGGGAAATGGGACACGGCTTTTCTTTTCCCGGCCTTCTTCAATGGATGGACAATCTAGCCAAGCTCGATCCAAATGCAGGGGGCGCAAGAAGGATAGAAAGCGATGCAGAAGCTGTTCAAATTCTCACTCTCCACGTCAGCAAAGGGCTTGAATTCGATGTCGTCTTCGCTTTAGGTCTCGCCTCACATCCCCCCTCTCTCAAGGAAGAAGAATCAGAAGAGGAGGAAGTGGAAGCGGAAAAATTGCGCCAACTGTATGTCGCAATGACCCGAGCGAAACTACGCCTCTACATTCCTTTGCCCCATAAACAGCCCCCAAGGAAATCTTCCTCTCCCATAGAAATTTTCGCCCATACCATCGAGACGCAGGAGGGGGATTTTTTAGAATTTCTTCAAAAAATTGGCAAAACCCAAAGCGTTACGATCGAATCGCTTCCTGAAAAAATCGTCCTCGATCCTCCCCCTAATAAAACAATTCCCTCCTTAGAGGGGTCTTTCCAAAGCTCGCCTAAAATTCTCCATTCCCCCCCCGTCTCCTATCTAAGGTCTTTTACATCGCTCGCGCAAAAACGGACAATTGAAGGCAAAGAGAGCGAGACAAAAGGGGTAAATCCAGAATACACCTCTCATACCATTCCCCGAGGGACCGATACTGGCGTCCTAATTCATAAAATTTTTGAAACGCTTTTTGCAGCCAATACGCCCCTTTGGAAAAACAAAAGCGTTGTCGAGGCTCACATTGAAAAACATCTCAAAAAAACCCCCCTCGAAGCCTGGACGAGCGCCATTCAAGAAATGGTCTGGAAAACATTGCATCTGCCCCTTATCCCAAAGACCTCCTGGGCTCTTTTCGATCTTGTCCCTGGAAATCTTCTTGTTGAAGTAGAGTTTCTCTTTTTCAAAACCCCCCATTTTACAAAAGGCTTCATTGACCTCGTTTTTATGATGGAAGGAAAACTCTACTTCGTCGACTGGAAAACAAATTGGCTAGGAGCGAGTGATGCGTCTTATGCCTCTTTCGAAGAGGTCATGACAGCCAATGATTATGGCCTTCAAGCACAAATTTACACAGAGGCTCTTAAACGCCATGTAAAGCAGCTTTACAAAAGACCTTTTGAAGAGATTTTTGGAGGGGCAATTTATTTATTTTTAAGAGGAGGAGGAGTGTGTCATTTCATGCCGAACATAGACTCATAGCAAAGCCAGGATTTTTCAATCGATTCTTCGCGACCTCCCTTCTTAAACAGTTTGGCTCTCATCGACCTGATTTGGAAATTTGTATATCCCTGTTGATGGAGGGAACCAGAAAGGGGCACCTTTGCATGACAGAAGAAATGCTTGGGGGCTCTTTACAAGATCTTCCCCCCTCTCTCGTAGAAGAGGGGCTGTCCCCCATCCCAAGAGCCCCCATTGTCCATAGCCATGGGCGCTACTACCTGCAAAAAAACTGGGTTTACGAAACAACGATTGTAGAGAACACAAAGCGACTTAGAAAGGGCTGCCCCTCCCCTTTTTTCGATCGCACAGCGTTTGCAACAGGACTAGCGGCACTCGCAAGCCAGCTGTTGCCAGCGCAACAGGCCGCGCTTCAGACGGCGCTGCAAAAATCTCTTTTAGTGATTTGCGGGGGCCCTGGCACAGGAAAAACTTATAGCGCGGGGCATTTAGCTAATCTTTTGTTTCATTCCCTAAGCCCTAAACAACCCTTTCGCATTGTTGCGAGCGCTCCCACTGGAAAGGCAGCGGCCGCTCTTAAAGCTTCGCTGAAAAATCAAATGCCCTCGAGCCCCCTCTTGCATATCGAAGCCATGACGCTCCATCGGATGCTAAAACTTCAGCCCGAGAGCAATAAACTTTTTTCCCATCGCCCGATCGACGCCCATCTCGTCATTGTCGACGAGGCTTCGATGATGGATGTTTCTCTTCTGGCTCATCTTTTAGAGGCCATCTCGGATGAAACGCTCCTTGTTTTGATGGGAGATCCGAATCAACTCCCTCCAGTCGAAGCCAGCAGCCTTTTTGCGGAAATGGGACAGCTTTTTGGGTTTCCTCTCAATACTTGCGTTCGCACAGAAGAGCCCATTTTACAAAAATTCGCAGAGGCCATTCAAAAGGGAAATAAGGAGGTATTTTTTAGCCTTCTCGCCTTAAACCACCCCTCTTTGCTTTGGAAAGAAGAGATTCCAAGCCCAGAGGCTTTGTATAAAAAAATTCTCCCTTTCTTAGAAAGTTTATCCCCCGATCCATTAAAAAGTTTTCAACAATTAAAAAAGTTTCTCATTTTAAACACGCTGAGACAAGGGCCTTATGGCACAGACGCTCTCAATCAAAAGATTTTTGAACAGGTAATTTCCGAAAAAAAATCATGGATCTTCCCTATCCTATCGACAACGAACGACTCTTTTTTAAAACTTTACAACGGGGTCAATGGGCTATTGATAGGGCAATCTTTAAAGAACGCGACTGCTTACTTTCCTGAGCCTAACGAAAAAGAAGACCTTAAAAAATTTTCCCCTCCTCCCCCTTTTGAGTTTGCCTTTTGCCTGTCCATTCACAAAAGCCAGGGAAGTGAGTTTGAAGAAGTTTTGGCCTTGTTTCCAGAAGGAAGCGAGACTTTTGGAAAAGAGGCTCTTTATACAGCTGTAACGAGAGCCAAAAATC
>CAIPFQ010000146.1 GCA_903864395.1 uncultured Chlamydiae bacterium
CCACAAAAGTTGCAAAGTCGAGCTTGAATGAAAATGTTCTTCGGAGTTATCGTTGTGTCGAACCCTATTTAAGGAGAGTCGCATGCTTGTGTTTTTTTGGAATTTTATTGCATGGGTCTTTCTAAAGTGTCTATCCCTGCGCTATAAGATTACGGTGCGCGGATTGGCGTCTCTCAAGGCTCTCCCTTCCGCGAAGGGAATTTTGTTTTTGCCGAATCATCCAGCCCACATGGACCCTCTCATCATTTTCCTCCTCCTTTGGCCGCGTTATAGGATGCATCCTGTGGTTGTGGAATACATTTTCCGCCTCCCCCTGCTTAAGCCTTTAATGAAACTTGTCGGGGGAATTTCAATCCCCAGCTTTGACGATTCGATTAATCAGATTAAAGTGAAGCGAGCGAACGAGGCCATTGAAAAGATCGCGAATGGATTAAAGAGGGGGGGGAATTATGTCCTTTATTCCGCTGGGCGTTTAAAGTCTTGTGGCAGAGAAGTTTTAGGTGGCTCCTCGGGAGCTCATGCCATTGCACAAGAGTGTCCTGAGGCTTCTCTTGTTTTGATTCGGACAACAGGGCTTTGGGGAAGTAGTTTTTCAAGGGCTCTGCTCGGTCGGACTCCGCCTCTTCCTGAAACCCTTTTCAAGGGGTTTTGGACTTTGTTGAAAAGCGGTATTTTTTTCGCGCCGCGCCGTAGAGTGGAAATAGACATCGCACTGGCTCCAAAAACAGTGGATCGCACAGGGAGTCGGTTAGCTTTCAATCGAGCTCTTGAGCTCTGGTATAATCAATACAAGGATGAGAAAGGAAAGATCACCAATACGGAACCTCTTTCTCTTGTGTCCTATAGTTTTTGGCGAAAAAATCTTCCCACTCCTTTTGCTCCAAAATTGAAAGAGGCTGGAGAAGAGGAAGTTCAGATTTCCGATGAAACGAGGGCAAAGATTTATGCTGAGATTCGTCGGATTTTGAATCATCCAGGGATTGAAATCAGTCCCGAAATGGCTCTTTCCATGAACCTGGGGATGGATTCCTTAAATATCGCAGAGCTGATGATTTTTGTGTCAAAATCTTATGGGATCGAAGAGATACACCCCGAAGATGTGAATACCGTGCAAAACATTTTGGAAATCGCAGAAGGGGCTCGTGGATCGGAAAGGCCTCTTAAGAGCTTTGGAGTGTTTCATTGGCCGGCAGAAAAACATCGCCCTCTTCCGATGTCTCCTGAAGGAAGAACCTTAGCGGAGGCATTTCTTAGGGTCTGTCAAAAGATGAAATCATTTGCCGCTTGCGGGGATGATTTTATTGGGGTGTTGAGCTATTCCAAGTTTAAGCTTTCGGTCATTGTGTTGAGTTTTTCTTTTCGAAAGATCCCTGAAACGCACATTGCTCTGCTTTTACCAGCGTCCGTTGGCACTTATCTCGCAATTTTAGCTCTTCAGTTTGCTGGCAAAGTTCCTGTGATGCTCAATTGGACATTAGGGCCTCGGTATCTTGACGAGATGCTGCGCAGCAGTGGGGCTAAGACGGTGATTAGTTCTTGGCGCTTTTTGGAGAGGATCTCGAATGTTGAGTTTGGGACAATGATGAATGATATTCGTCTTTTAGAAGATATTCGCGAAACGATTAGTTTAAGCGCAAAATTGCGCGGATGGCTGCTCGCGCGACGATCTCCTGAAGCTATTTTGCGCGCTTTAAAAATCGACAGGATTGACGAAGAAGCTCCTGCAGTGGTGCTTTTTACGAGCGGTACAGAGGCGAGCCCCAAGGGCGTTCCCTTATCTCATAAAAACATTCTCTCGAATCAAGTCGCTGGGATGCAGTGTATTTCTTTGATACCGCAAGATATTCTTTACGGCGTTTTGCCCCCCTTTCATTCGTTTGGATTTTCAGTCGCGGGGCTTTTTCCTATTTTTACGGGGATTCGCGTCGCATTTTATCCAGATCCAACAGATAGCTTTGCGATTGCTGAAGGGGTTTCTCGATGGAAAGCGACTCTGTTTTGCAGTCCGCCAAGCTTTTTGAAAGGACTGTTTAACGCGGCAAAGGAAGAACAACTAAAAACAGTTCGAATGTTTATTTCTGGCGCTGAAAAAGTGCCACAGGAGTTATTCAATCGCGTCGAGCATCTTGGAACAGGGGCAATTCTTGTCGAGGGCTATGGCATTACTGAGTGCGCTCCGATCCTTACGATTGCAAGGGCTAATCTTCCTGCGGTGGGTGTAGGTCAGCCTTTGCCGAATATAGAGGTCTGTACCATTCACCTTGAAACAGGGGCGCTATTGGCATCGGGCGCAGAGGGGGAGATTTGCGTTCGGGGGCCCAATATTTTTCATGGCTATCTAGGCGAGATCAAAAGTCCATTTATTGCAATTGAAGGGAAGCAGTGGTATCGGACGGGGGATATTGGCTATCTCGATAAGGCGGGAAACTTAATTCTTTCGGGGCGTATTAAGCGCTTTACAAAGATTGGCGGAGAAATGGTTAGTTTGGGAGGCATCGAAGAGGTTTTGACTAAGGAGCTGATTGCTTCTGGGCGTATTTCTGTAGATGTTCCAGCGCTCGCTCTGATTGCTATCGATAAGCCCGGGATGACGCCGCAGCTCGTTCTTTTTAGTACGATTTTCCTAGGGAGAGAGGAAGTGAATCAAATTCTTCACCACGCAGGGTTTAGTCGGTTGATCAAAATCTCTTCTGTGAAAAAGATCGAAGAAATTCCTCTGATGGGCACTGGCAAAGTGAATTACAGGAGCCTGAGTGCAATTTAACTTATACAATACAGAAACGAGGCAAAAGGCTCCCGTTATTCTTCATGGCGATCGGATTCGCCTGTATACTTGCGGCCCTACGATCTATGATTTTGCTCATATCGGGAATTTTCGAACCTATGTAGTGGAAGATTTACTGCGGCGAACCTTAAAATTCTTTGGATTTCGTGTCGAACAGGCGATGAACATCACAGATATTGATGATAAAACGATTCGGGGAGCAATCCAGAAAGGCGTTTCATTGCAAACCTATACGGAGCCTTTTCGGGTGGCTTTTTTTGAGGATTTAAAAAAATTGTCCATTGAGAGCGCAGAACATTATCCTGCAGCCACCCATTGCGTGGCTTCGATGATTGCGTTGATTGAGACGCTGATTGAAAAGGGGTTTGCCTATAAAAGTGAGACTGGGAGCGTGTATTATAAAATTCGGCAATTTCCTTCATACGGTCGTCTCTCTCACCTTTGTTTATCAGATCTTCAAGTCAATGCGAGAGGAGAGAATGAAGCGGACGAATATGATAAAGAGAGCGCTTCGGATTTCGTTCTTTGGAAGGCTTACGATCTAACGCGCGATGGGACAATTTTTTGGGATTCTCCATGGGGTCCTGGGCGCCCTGGTTGGCATATTGAATGCTCTGCGATGGCGATGCAGATTTTTGGACCGACGTTGGATATTCATTGCGGGGGCGTGGATAACATGTTTCCTCACCATGAAAATGAGATTGCGCAATCGGAAGGATGCACGGGCTCTCTTTTTGTGCGTCATTGGATGCATGTAGAACATTTATTGGTCGAGCATAAGAAAATGTCGAAGAGTTTGGGCCATTTTTATACATTGCGCGATCTTTTAGCGCGTGGCGTAAGCGCCACCGTGGTTCGTTATCTTTTGCTATCGACGCATTATAGAGTGCAGTTGAATTTCACCTTTGAGGGGCTTGAGGCGGCAAAAACGAGTTTGCAGAGACTCGAAGATTTGATTCTTCGGTTGCGCTCTCTTTCAGGCGAGGGCGAAGGGGCGAAGGGGTGCCATTTGAGTGAAGAGGCCTCTTTGAAGATGAAGGCGGCTTTAGCGGATGACTTGAATATTTCCGTGGCTTTGGCGGCGATTTTTGATTTTGTGCGTGAAATCAATACGCTGTGCGATGCAAAGCAATTGAATCGAGCCGATGGTGCGGAGATTCTTTTGCGCTTTGAGCGGTGGAATGAGGTTTTGGGTGTTTTACCCTTAGACTCTTCTGAGAAAGTGCCAGAGGCGTTGCGCCAAATGCTGCAACAGCGAGAAGAGGCGAGGGCGAAGAGAGATTTTCGAGAAAGCGATCGGCTGCGCGATGCGATTTACAGCCAAGGATTTTGGATTGAAGATACCCCGCAAGGGGCTAGGTTAAAAAAATTATGAATGCGAAAGCGTATACTCCAGATGAAAAATTTATCATTCAGCTCTATCGAGTGGCGGTCGCCGCCGGAGATTCTTATGTCCCTGTCTCTTGGCAGGAGGTGGCGTTTCCGATTGGGCAAAAAGAATCGGGCGTGAAAAACATTATTAAACTGTTGGCGCAGGCGAATTTTATTAAAAAGTGCGAGGATGGAAAAATCGCTTTAACCCCTCATGGAAGAGCGTTTGTTTGTGCCGAGCTAAAAAACTCTTGTTAGCTGCTCAAACAGCCATACACAAAAAATCTTGATTTTTGATATGAGCAACGTCAGATAATTCCTGCTATAGCATGAACACTGAGAATTTGGAAAATCGAAATTGTTCTGTGTTAGATACTTATATTGGCGTGAGTTGCGCCCTAAGGACTTTTCGTGTGCATTCTCTCTTTCTTCCGTCTCTTCCATAGTTGGTTGAGTTTTTGTGTCACTATTTATAAGCTCTGAAAATTCTTCATTTAAATCGTATATTGTAGGTTGTGGCGGAGATCGG
>CAIPFQ010000147.1 GCA_903864395.1 uncultured Chlamydiae bacterium
CCACTTTTGTTTTTGGTTTTGCTGTATATGCGATAGATTTAGGCATTGGCGGTCTCCTTAAGGCTGCAAATAGTTTATTTCAAGCGGTTTTCGGATAAGGGAAGAAAATATGCATAAGTGGTATGTCGTCCAAGTTTTTTCAGGACAAGAAAAAAAAGTGAAGCGTGCGATCGAGGAATTTTTGTCGGATGCGATCAAAGAAGATATTTCTGAGATTTTAATTCCGAGCGAAAATATTTCTGAGGTGAAGCAGGGTCGACAAAAAATTAGCGAAAAGAAAATGTGGCCGGGCTACCTTCTCGTGAAAATGCATTTAAGCGAAGATGCTTGGGCTTATGTCAAAGGGTCTTCTGGTGTGCTTGATTTTCTTGGCGGAGAAAAACCGACGCCTCTGACTGAAAAAGAAGTCGCCGATATTATGAAAGAGCTCGAAGATAGGCAGAAAGGCGTTGTTCAGAAGCATAAAGTGGAAATTGGCGATAAAGTGAAAATCACGGATGGTGTTTTCGTGAATTTTATCGGCACAGTCACAGAAGTGAATCATGAGAAGGGACGCCTTAGCGTTACTGTCTCTATTTTTGGGCGCGATACACGCGTCGACGATCTCGAATTCTGGCAGGTGGAACAGTCCACTGCGGAGAACTCGGGGGATTAAACCGATGAGGAGAGGGAATCCAGTCCTATAAAGGGGGAGGATTTCTTCGTTTGAACTCATAAGCGGAAGGTCTTCGGATCTTCGGCGATAAGGAAAGAGAATGGCAAAAAAACTCGTTAAGCAGATTAAACTGCAAATACCTGCAGGCAAAGCGAATCCAGCTCCGCCTATAGGGCCTGCGCTAGGTTCCGCAGGGGTCAATATTATGGCCTTTTGTAAGGAATTTAACGCCAAGACACAAGATAGAGCAGGAGATGTTCTCCCTGTGGTCATCAATGTTTATAGTGATAAATCTTTTACTTTCATTTTGCGGCAGCCTCCTGTATCTCGCATGATTTTAAAAGAACTGGGGATTGAATCGGGCTCTAAGGTGCCGAACCGCGATAAAGTGGGAAAAATGACCCGCACACAAGTGAATAAAATCGCTAAAGCTAAGGCTGAAGACATGCGTATTGTCTCTATAGAAGCGGCCGAGATGATGGTGATGGGAACGGCTCGCTCTATGGGCGTAGATATCGTGGAGGGTTAAAATGGCGCATCGATCAAAACGAATGAAAAAAATCGACGAGATGTTCGATTTGAATCAAAGCTACAAGCTAGAAGAGGCTGTCGCTTTGTTGCAAAAATGTCTTCCTGTGAAGTTTGATCAATCGATCAATGCCGCTTTAAAAATCGGTGTCGATCCTAAAAAATCCGATCAGCTTGTCCGTGGGACAGTCTCGCTTCCTCATGGAACGGGGCAGAAAACGACCATTGTCGTCATCGTGAAGGGAGATAAAGCAAAAGAAGCTCTCGATGCAGGCGCTGATTTTGTCGGTTCGGATGACCTTTTAGAAAAAATTAAAGGGGGATGGACAGGATTTTCTGCTCTAATCTGTACACCAGATATGATGAGAGATCTTGGAAAACTCGGTAAAATTTTGGGTCCTAGAGGATTGATGCCAACGCCGAAGGCGGGGACAGTCACTGCGGATGTGGCGAAGGCTGTGAAAGAAGTAAAAGCTGGAAAAATCGAATTTAAAGTCGATAAAACAGGCAACGTGAATAACGCTGTCGGAAAGCTTTCTTTTAATAGCGCTCATTTAGTGGACAACCTTCGAGTGTATTTCCAAGCGATTTCTCGCTCTCGTCCAGCGAGTGCTAAGGGGAACTTTTTCCGATCGCTTTACCTTTCCTCGACGATGGGTCCTGGTTTGAAAATTGACTTACAGTCTTTGCAACTGGGATAAAGGGGGATTTGAAATGAGAAAAGAAAAAGCACTCCTATTGAATGAAATCAAAGAAAAGATCGATGGATCTTCAGCAATGATTGTCACTCGCTATGAAAAACTAGAGCCGAATGTGTCTTGGAAACTGCGCGATCAGTTGACTAAGTCAGGGAGCTCTTTGGAAATTGTGCGCAAGCAGGTATTTCTTAAAGCGACCGCTAAGGCAGGTTTTGCGATCGATGAGTCGCTTCTCGGTGGACATATCGGAGTGGTCTTTATCGATCAAGCCGATGCTATGCCCTCTACGAAGCTGATCTATAAGTTCTCTGAAGAGAATGGAAAGATCTTCAAAGTGTTATGCGGGAAGGTCGAAGGAAAATTTGTTCCTGGAGCTGATTTAGAGATGCTGTCCAAACTTCCTGGACTCGATGGCATGCGAGCGATCCTGTTGGGGCTTTTTGTGTCGCCGATGTCCCAAATGTTGTCCGTTATGGAAGCTTTTATGGCCCCTGTAGAACAAAAAAATGAATGAAAAATTGAGGAGAAAATTATCATGAGTCAACATTTAGACGAAATCGTCGATAAGCTAAGCCTTCTTTCTGTGCTTGACATGGCGAAGCTTAAAGAAAAATTAGAAGAAAAATGGGGCGTTAAAGCAGCCGTGGCTGCAGTTGCAGCTCCTGCGGGCGTAGCTCCTGTAGCAGACGCCGCTTCGGAATCAACTGACTTCAAAGTTATTTTAGAAGCTCCAATTCCTGATGACAAGAAGATTTCTGTCATTAAGGCAGTTCGCGAAGTAACAGGTCTCGGCTTGAAAGAAGCGAAAGACCTCGTTGAAGGAGCTCCAAAAGATTTAAAAGCTTCGTGCCCAAAAGCAGAAGCTGAAGAAATCAAGAAGAAAATCACAGCGGCGGGAGCAAAAGTTACACTCAAAGGTCTATAAAGAGTTGTAAATTTTTGCAGCAAATGCTATTGTTTTTGTGCAGGAGCCACTTAGTTAGGTGGCTTCTGCGCTTATGTTTTTTTGAATCTGTTTCTAGGAGCGAGTATCCATGTTAAAAAGCCCCCCAAAACGGGTGAGTTTCCGAGAGCGTGAAGAAATCATCGATCTCCCTAACCTGATCGAAATTCAGATCAAATCTTATAATCAATTTTTACAATCTCATCTTCTCCCCCATGAAAGAGAGAATATTGGATTGCAAGAAGTTTTTACAGAATTGTTTCCGATTAAATCGTACGATGAGAAAACCTCTCTTGAATTTATTTCTTATAACCTTGGCGTTCCAAAATATTCCCCTGAAGAATGTATTCGCAGAGGGATTACATATAACGTAACCTTGAAAGTAAAATTCCGTCTCACGGATGAAACTGGGATCAAGGAAGAGGAAGTCTACATGGGAACCATCCCTGTTATGACGGATAAAGGAACTTTTATCGTGAATGGCGCTGAGCGCGTCATCGTTTCTCAACTGCATCGCTCTCCTGGCATTTCATTCGAGCAGGAAAGACATCCAAAAGGAATGATGATTTATTCATTCCGAATCATCCCTTATCGCGGAAGTTGGCTAGAAGCCTCTTTTGACACGAGCGATATGGTCTATATTTACATTGATCGAAAAAAACGACGCCGCAAAATTCTCGCTTCGACCTTTATTCGCACCTTAGGCTACTCTACCGACGCGGATATTTTGGAAGAATTCTTTGAAACAGTGAAGGTCAAAATCAAGACGGAAAAAGATTTTGTCAAGCTGGTTGGAAAGATTTTAGCGGAAGATGTTGTCGAGGAGCAGACGGGTCTTGTTTTCGGAAAAGCGGGAGAAAAACTCACCACAGCCATGTTAAAGAGGATGGTGGACGAGGGAATCCAGCAGGTTCGCGTTGCTGAAGAGGCGGACGAGACGCATCCTGTGATCAAGATGTTATCGAAAGACACGACCGATTCTTACGAATCGGCTCTGAAAGATTTCTATCGTAAAATTCGTCCTGGCGAGCCTCCAACACTTTCGAATGCCAGATCTGCGATTATGCGTCTATTCTTTGATCCGAAGCGCTACAATTTAGGGCGTGTCGGTCGTTATAAACTCAATCGCAAGATGGGGCTTGGCATTGCTGAAGAAGATATGAGTGTCGTGACTCTTCGCAAAGAGGATGTGATCTCCGCTCTAAAATATCTCATTCGCTTAAAAATGGGAGATGAACACGCACACGTAGACGATATTGACCATTTAGGGAACCGACGGGTTCGATCAGTGGGGGAATTGATCCAAAATCAATGCCGCATTGGGTTGGCTCGTATGGAGAAGATCATTAAAGAGCGGATGAATCTGTTCGATTTCTCTTCGGATACGATGACTCCAGGAAAGATTGTCTCGGCGAAAGGGCTTGCGGGCGTATTGAAAGACTTTTTTGGACGCTCGCAGCTGTCTCAATTTATGGATCAGACGAATCCGATTTCGGAGCTGACTCATAAACGACGCCTTTCTTGCTTAGGGCCAGGCGGTCTCAATCGGGAAAGAGCGGGCTTTGAAGTTCGCGACGTTCACCCTTCCCATTACGGTCGCATTTGCCCGATTGAAACGCCTGAGGGGCCGAATATCGGACTGATTACTTCTTTATCCACGTTTGCCAAGATCAATGAGTTTGGGTTTATTGAAACGCCTTACCGGATTGTTCGCGAAGGGGTTGTGACGGATGAAATTGAGTACATGACGGCGGATCAAGAAGCGGATCTTATGATTACGCAAGCCTCGACGCCTGTGGACAAGTTTAATATGTTCACCGATTCTCTTTGCTGGGCGCATCAGCGCGGCGAGCCGTTAGAAACGGAAACGTCTAAAGTTACGCATATGGACGTATCGTCAAAACAGCTCGTTTCGATTGTCGCAGGGCTTATTCCCTTCCTTGAGCACGACGACGCGAACCGCGCTTTGATGGGCTCGAACATGCAAAGGCAAGCCGTTCCTCTATTGAAGCCAGAGGCTCCGATTGTGGGAACAGGCCTTGAAGGGCGCTCAGCGCGCGACTCAGGGGCTGTTGTCGTAGCGATTGAGGACGGTGTAGTAGAGTATGTCGACGGCTTTAGAATCGTCGTAGCGCCAAAGGACAATCCTCTTAATAAGAGGACGTATGTTTTAAAAAAATTCATGCGCTCAAATAGCGGAAGCTGTGTCAATCAGACGCCTCTTTGTGATGTGGGCGATAAGATTTTGGCGGGAGATGTTTTGGCAGACGGTCCTGCGACGGACAAGGGCGAGATTGGCCTTGGCAAAAACGTTCTCGTCGCTTTCATGCCTTGGTGCGGATACAATTTTGAGGACGCGATCATCATTTCGGAAAAATTGATCCGAGAGGATGCTTATACTTCCATTTATTTGGAAGAATTTGAATTAAGCGCTCGAGACACAAAGCTTGGAAAAGAAGAGATCACGAAGGACATTCCAAATGTTTCCGAAGAGATGTTAAAAGATCTTGGCGACGATGGTATTGTTCGCATTGGCGCGCCTGTTGAGCCTGGCACGATCCTTGTAGGAAAGATTACGCCTAAGTCCGAGACGGAGCTATCTCCTGAAGAGAGACTTCTCCGTGCGATCTTTGGGGAAAAAGCGGCGGATGTAAAAGACGCTTCCCTCACCGCGCCTCCAGGAACTGAGGGTGTTGTGATGGATGTCAAGGTCTTTTCACGGCGCGATCGTCTCTCGAAAACAGATGACGAGTTGGTAGAAGAGGCGACTCGCATTAAAGATATCCATTCCGACTTTAAGACAAAGGAAGCGGAGTTGCAAACGGAGTTTCATGAAAAACTCGGGGCTCTTCTGCTCAATGAAAAAGCGCCCACTTCGATCATGCATCGCAAAAGTGGCGAGGTTTTGATTGAGGAAGGACAGCCCATTACGCAAGACATGCTAGAGCAGCTTGAGAGCGAAAAAGCAGAAGATCTGCTTATGAGCGATGGAGAGCTTTATGGGGAGCTAAAGAGAATTCTTCGAGAATTTGAATTGGCGTACTTAGCGTTGCAAACGCAGCATAAGGGCGAAATCGAGTTTATGCGCAAAGGCGATACAGATCTCGACCCGGGTGTCATTCGTCAGGTAAAAGTCTATGTGGCGACAAAGCGCAAACTCCAAGTGGGCGATAAAATGGCGGGGCGTCACGGAAATAAGGGGGTTGTCGCTCGATTAGTTCCAGAGGCAGATGTTCCTTATTTGCCGAATGGCGATACGATTGAAATCATTTTAAACCCCTTGGGCGTCCCTTCTCGTATGAATATGGGACAGCTTCTTGAGACGCATCTGGGTTATGCAGCGAAAAAAGCGGGCATTTATGTAAAGAGTCCTGTGTTTGAAGGGTTTCCAGAGGCAAAAATTTGGGAGATGATGAAGTCTCAAACAATGTTTGTCGATGGAAAGACCTATCTTTATGATGGACGCACAGGAGAGCGTTTTGACAACCGCGTGGTGGTCGGCTACATCTACATGATGAAACTGAGCCATTTGGTTGCTGATAAGATTCACGCTCGTTCGATAGGTCCTTATTCGCTTGTCACCCAGCAGCCGCTGGGAGGAAAGGCGCAGATGGGCGGTCAGCGTTTCGGGGAGATGGAAGTGTGGGCGCTTGAAGCGTATGGCGCTGCGCACCTTCTCCAAGAGATGATGACGGTAAAATCGGACGATGTCGCAGGGCGCACCCGAATTTATGAATCGATTGTGAAGGGAGAAAATACCCTTGTCGCTGGAACGCCCGAGTCGTTCAACGTATTGGTGAAGGAGATGCAAGGTCTTTGCCTCGATATCCGTACTGAATTTGTAAATTAAGTTGAAAGAAGAAGGTTGAAGATGCCCCCCTTTGAAGCAGATGAAGATGTAAAAAGAGCTCATTTTGATAAGTTGACCATTAAAATTGCCTCGAGCGAGGTGATTGGCAGCCAGTGGTCGCGCGGCGAGATTAAAAAGCCAGAAACGATCAATTACCGAACATTCAAGCCCGAAAAAGGCGGTTTGTTCTGTGAAAAGATTTTCGGTCCCATGCGCGATTGGGAATGTGCTTGCGGGAAGTATAAGAAGATTAAGCATAAAGGGATTGTATGCGATCGTTGCGGCGTTGAAGTGACCCTGTCTAAAGTGCGTCGCGAAAGAATGGCGCACATTGATTTAGCAATTCCTGTGGTTCATATCTGGTTCTTTAAAACAATGCCCACTCGCATTGGCAATCTTCTCGGCA
>CAIPFQ010000148.1 GCA_903864395.1 uncultured Chlamydiae bacterium
AGCCAAGGCAGGCAGCCCACAAAAGCTGCAAAGTCGAGGACTTGACAAAGTCGAGTTCACATCCGCGGGACTGTATGAAGCCCTAGTAAGTGCAGTCCTTGGCTCAAAATTCTTGCGCACAATTCACAAAGAAGAAGCCTTTCTCCCTGCTCTAAAGAGCCCTCTACCCTGCAATCGCGAAAAAATGCGTTGAATTTTTCTGCAAGCTCATAGAGATAGTCGGTGAGCCTGTTGGGTAAAAGATCTTTTGTCACAAAATGAAGCGTTTCTCCAAAGCGGCGAAGATGGAGCCCGAGTGCAATTTCTGAAGGGTGGCGCACGGCTATTTTTTTATCTCGCAAAACAGCCTCTATTGGAGCGCCCGTTTTTTTCTTGATTCCAAGAATGCGCACATAGGCATAGAGAAGAAATACCGCCGTATTCCCTTCAAAGCGGAGCATTTTTTCGTAACTAAATGTATAGTCCTTGGTGCGATGCGTCGAAAGATCTGCATATTTAATCGCGCCGATCCCAACCACGTGCGCAAAATGCCTTTTTTCTTCCTCAGAAGCCTCAGGGAGCCTCTCTTCGGCGATCCCATACGCTTGGGACTCTGCTTCTGTGAGAAGATCGATTAATTTTTCGGTGTCTCCCGAGCGCGTTTTGAATTTTTTCCCATCTGAGCCTAAAACTAACCCAAACCCTACGTGATCTGCTTGCGTTTTGTTGGGATCTAGCCAACCAATTTTTTTTGCCGCCGCAAAAACCATCTGAAAATGAAGCGATTGCCCAAGATCGGTCACGTAAATGATCCGATCCGCCTTTTCTGTAAAAATGCGATGGTGAATCGCCGCAAGATCCGTTGTGTCATAATTATATCCGCCATCTGATTTTTGAATCATCAAAGGCAAAGGCTCTCCCTCGCGATTTTTAAAACCCTCAAGATAGATGCACTTCGCGCCATTGGAAATGACCTCTAATCCCTTTTCAGCGAACTCTTTTTCAATGCTTGAAAGCATCGGATTGTAAAACGATTCGCCCCTCTCAGTGATTTTGACATCGAGCAAATCATAAATCTCCTGAAACGCTCTCCGAGAGATAGCACAAATCATCTCCCAAAAAGCCAAAGAAGTAAGATCTCCCCCTTGCAAAGAAACAACTTCCCTTTGCCCCCTTTTCTTAAAATCAGCGTCTTCATCAAACCTTTTTTTCGCAGATCGATACCACGCCATCAACTCTTCAATGCTCGGCTCTCCAGGCTTTGACACGCCCTCTTTCATAAAGGCGATCAACATGCCAAACTGCGTGCCCCAATCGCCAATGTGATTGAGCCTGATTACGTCTTGTCCCAAAAATTCAAAGACTCGCGCAAGACAGTCCCCAATGATCGTCGAGCGAATATGTCCCACATGCAATTCTTTCGCGACATTCGGAGAAGAAAACTCTACGATCACCCGCTCTGTTTTAACAGGAAGCTCAGCCCCAAGCAAAGGATCAAAAAGCTGTTGTGTCAGCTCTTCAGAAAGAAAATGAGGAGATAGCGTGAAATTAATGAATCCAGGCCCTGCAATCTGAATCTGAGAAAAAGAAGCAGGATCGATCGCATCAATGATTTTTTGCGCGATTGATCGAGGGTTTTGCTGCAAGGCCTTGGCAAGGCTCAATGCATTATTGCATTGATAGTGACCAAAATTTTCTTGCGCGCAAGGCGTGATGTCTGCGTGCACCTCTAAAATGGGAATGCTGAAGGCAGAGGCGATCGCATAAGAAACTGTTTGCTCGAGAAAAGAGAGAATAGTTTTCATGAATTTTAATCAGTGATGGCGTTATGAAAGGTAGGGGAAAAAATTCTTTTCCCGATGCCGTGCTCTAAGCGGTGGGTGGCAAGCTCTAGCGCAGCGCTTTGTGTCGAAGTTCTGTTTTTTTCGGCGATCGCATAAATCTCAAGAAGAGTATCATAGATTTGGTGCGTTTTTTTTCGGGGATTTTCTGGATGATAGCCCCCTTCCTCTAGCTCTGCGGATACATTGAGCAGACCCCCAGCATTGATCACAAAATCTGGCGCATAAAGAATTTTCTTCTTCGCCAAAGTGTCCCCATCGGTCTCTTGCAAAAGCTGATTATTCGCAGCCCCCGCGATCCCTTGACAGCGCAATGTTGGAATTGTTTGCTCATTGAGAATTCCCCCAAGAGCGCAAGGAGCGAAAATGTCGCACTTTTCTTGGATAATTTGATCTGCCCCCACAGATTTAGCGCCATAGCGCTGAGCGAGAAGATCTGTCTTTTCTCTGTCGACATCGGCTATGATGAGGTTAGCTCCCGTCCAAAATAACAAATCCGCTAAGCAAGAGCCCACGCTTCCAAGCCCCTGGATTGCGATGGTCTTTCCTGTAAGAGATTCAGAGCCAAAAAGTTTAAAAGCAACGGACTGAATCCCCCGAAAGACGCCCCACGCTGTAAAAGGGCTGGGATTTCCACTCGCGCGCTCGTGAGAGAGACCCACTACATAAGGCGTAGCTCTTCGAATGATGTCGACATCGGCCATAGAGCAGCCCACATCCTCCGCACAAATATAGGCGCCTTCGAGCGCATGCACTGCAGTGCCAAAGGCAAGGAGAAGCTCTGGGGTTTTTTGTGTTTTTGGATCCGCGATGATGACGCTTTTCCCTCCGCCAAAGCCCACGCCGGCCACTGAGGATTTATAGGTCATGCCCTGGGATAGACGCAAAGCATCTTCAAGGGCGGCCTCAAAAGATTTATAGGGCTGAATGCGGATGCCCCCTAGAGCTGGGCCGAGAGTCAGATTATGCAAAGAGATGATGGCCGAGAGATTCACCCGCTTTTCTTCAACTCTTAGAACCCTTTCATAGCCATTGATGGAGATTTCCTCCATTTCTAGGGAAAAGGGAAGCGCCTCAAGATTTTTCTTTGACATTCAAAGTCCTCTGTTGATCTGATTCACTGTTTTTGCCCCCTCATTATACCATGAACCGCTTTCTGGAATCAAGGACTTGAAAGTTAATTTCCCAATGGTGTAACATTCCAGTCTAATTTGAGGATAAAAATGACAGCCACCTTCACCATCAGCACTGAACAAAAAAATGAATTGCTAAAATTCTTGAAAAAGAATCGGAATGCCGATCTTGTGACTGCTTATCTCGCCTTCATTGAAGAAAAATATCGGCCAGAACCCGTTCTTTTCCCGAAAGAAAAGACGATTTATGAGAGCGCCGAGGATTTAATTGAACGACTGGGAGCGCAGGGAAAGCTGTGGCGCGAAACGGAAATTGTCATCCAATTTGGACAGCAAAGCGTCACTGAACAGACAAAGAAAATTTATATTTGCCCTTTTACAGGAAAAGTTTTTGCCGATAACACCCATCCAAATCCTCAAGATGCAATCTATGATTGGGTGGCTAAATGCCCAGAAAATAAGGAACGGGCGGGGGGGCTTCCTGTAAAGAGATTTTTTGTCTCTGAAGATCCAGATGTCATTAAAAATTATATTAGCGAAAGAAAGGCCTCGATTAGAAAAACGGTGTATTCCTCTGTGGTGACAGGAAAATTATTTAACAGCAAGGCGGCTGTAATTGAAGATTTTAAAAAAAATCAGATTAAGCCTCTTCCCTTTCATGAAGTTCCGAACCAGAACCGATATCAGATCGAGGAACATTTTTTGGCCTTTATTCAAAAGCATCTAACGGAAGACAAAATCGCCTCTTTTGTCGAAGCTCTCTCCTCACACCCTGAATTTAATTCTTACTTGGGAAAATGGGTAGAAGCAGCGGAGTAGTTTTTCTCTCCTCCCCATTGGAAACTTTTGCCTTCGGAAAAAATATGGTCTCTTTTTTGAGGCCAAATGCTATTTTAGCCCTTTCAGGGGATTTAGGCGCTGGGAAGACCTCTTTTGTGCAAGGATTAGGAGCGGGTCTTGGAATTGCAGAGACCATCCAGAGCCCCACCTTTAATTATTTGAATGTTTATGGAGGGGGTAAAATGTCAATGTACCACTTCGACTTATATCGGCTGACGTGTGCAGAAGATTTTTTTGCTATGGGATTTGAAGAATATTTTGAAAAGGAAGGCATTGTGGCGATGGAGTGGCCAGAGAGATTGGAAGAGAGACTGCCTCGAGAAGTTTTGCTTTTTAAATTTTCCTGTGTTGAGGGTGGCAGGTCTGTTTTGCTCCCCCCTTGCTTGTGGGAGACGCTATGGGGCTGAAGCGAAAGGAATTATTTGTTTGTTTGGACTGTGAATCGACAGGGCTCGATCCCGATAAGGATCGAATTATAGAGATTGCGATGGCCCATTTTACTCTGGATGGCATTGTTGATCGGTATGAATCTTTGATTGACCCTGAGTGTGAAATCCCTGAAATCTCTCAAAATATTCATAAAATTTCTAAAGACATGTTGGAGGGCAAGCCGAAAATTCAAGAAATTCTTCCCCCACTTCTAAAAGCCATGCACGGACGAATCTTGGTGGGTCATGGCGTGGGCTTTGATATTGCTTTAATCGCCGCTGAGGCTAAACGTTTTCAAATTCCAACGCAAATCGATCAACAGCCCTATTTCGACACGCTGCGCTTGGCTCGGGCGTATGGGGAAAGCCCTGTTAATTCCCTTCAGCAACTCCGTCAGCATTTTAATATTGCCGCTGAGGGGGCGCATCGAGCGATGAGCGATGTAATCGTAAATATCGAAGTTTTTAAACAGCTCATTAAGCCTTACCAAACGACGGAAGAGATTTTTCAACTTTTGAAAAAACCGATTCGCTTGAGAGCGATGCCCCTAGGCAAGCATAAAGGCCGGCGCTTTGATGAAGTTCCTCTCGATTATCTGCTTTGGGCAGAGAGAAAAGATTTTGATCAAGATCTTCTTTACTCTATCCGACTCGAGCTGCGTAATCGGAAAAAAGGGCATGGATTTGAGCAATCTTCGAGCCCATTTGCGAATTTATAAAATTTTGTATAGAATTGTCGTATGAGGAAACTGGCTCTAAGAGATCTTTCTTTGAAAGGAAAGAGAGTTTTGATGCGGGTGGACTTTAATGTTCCTCTCTCTAAAGAGGGGGAGATTATTGATGATTCACGCCTTGTCGCTGGGCTCCCTTCGATCCAATTCATCTTGTCCTCAGGGGCTTCATTGATTTTGATGAGCCACTTGGGTCGCCCTAAGAGAGGCTTCGAGGCTCACTTAACTTTAGCTCCCGTGGCAAAAAAGCTCTCCGAATTGCTTCAAAAACCTGTTATTATGGCGTCTGATTGCGTTGGCTCTTCTGTAAAATCTCAGGTTGCCCAGCTTTATCCAGGAGAAATTCTTTTGTTGGAAAATCTTCGATTTCATATGGGAGAAGAAGAGCCCGAGCGCGATCCGAATTTCGTCAAAGAGCTCGCGCAGTTTGGCGATGTCTATGTAAATGATGCCTTTGGATCCGCCCACAGAGCGCATGCATCGACAGCCTTGATCGCTAAATATTTTCCTAATAAGGCAGCGGCAGGCCTTTTGATGGAAAAAGAAATTGAAAAATTGTCCCCTCTTTTAGAGGGAGCAAAAAGACCTTTTTATGCGATTTTGGGGGGAGCTAAAATCTCTTCAAAGGTGGGTGTTATCCACAGCCTTTTAAAGAAGGTCGACGCCCTTTTCCTCGGAGGAGCGATGGCTTTTACTTTTTTAAAGGCGCAAGGAATTAAGGTCGGAGAATCTCTTGTCGAAGATTCCGAGATCTCTTTAGCTCAAGAGCTTCTTTCTGGATCAAAACCGATTTACCTTCCTCTCGACCTCGTGATCGCCGATGCTTTTTCTGAAGAGGCGAATCAAGAAGAAGTGATTGTTTCCAAGGGAATTGCGCAAGGGTGGCGCGGGATGGATATTGGGTCTAGAACGATTCAAGAATGGTCCCTTTTACTGCAAAAAGCGTCTACTGTTTTTTGGAATGGCCCCTTAGGGGTGTTTGAGATTCCTTGTTTTGCCAAAGGGACTGAGGCGATCGCGCGTATGTTGGCGTCTTCGAGCGCTGAGGTGATTATTGGAGGGGGAGACTCTGTGGCGGCTATTCAGCAGGCAGGGCTCTCTTCTTGCTTTGCTCATCTCTCAACGGGGGGAGGGGCTTCCTTAGAATTTCTTGAATTCGGTCATTTACCGGGGATCGATGCACTTTCTTCAAGTCGCTCTTAGTCTGTTTAAAATTTCTTCTTTCATTTTCTTTAATGCTCCAATATGTCATGCTTGTGATCGTCAAGACAACCCCAGGAGATATGGATTCGGATAAAAATACTGGATTTGGGAAGTGGCGCTCATTCTTTTGGCCCATTCACCGATGGGAGTTAAGGAAATTCCTTCCTCTCAGTTTCATGTTTGCTTTGATCTCGTTTAATTACAATCTACTGCGCGCCTATAAAGATTCCATGGTCGTTACGGCGAACCACTCTGGCGCTGAAATTATTCCTTTTATTAAGGTCTGGGCTATTTTGCCAGGGGCTATTTTGCTTACCTGGATCTTCACGCGCCTCGCCAATCGGTTCTCCAGGGAAAAAGTTTTTTACATCATGATGTCAATCTTCTTGGTGTTTTTCTTTGTCTTTACTTTTGTCTTGTTTCCCTTCCAAGATGTTTTGCATCCTAATCATTTTGCAGACAAAATGCAAGCAGTTTTGCCTGAAGGGATGAATGGGTTGATCGCTTTATTTCGCAATTGGACGCTCACGCTGTTTTATGTGATGTCTGAACTGTGGAGCACGGCGATTCTGACTGTGCTTTTTTGGGGTTTTGCCAATGAAATTACCTCTGTTGGGGAAGCGAAACGCTTTTATGGTCTTTTGATGATCGGCGGAAACATTGCGGGGATTGGAGCGGGGCAGGCGGCTGGATGTTTTGCAAGCAATTGCTTCATATCTTGGATTCCCTACGGAAAAAATAATTGGGATCAGTCAGTTCTTTTTTTAAGCGGCGCTATTATTCTTTGCGGACTTCTTACAATCGTGATTTTTCGGTGGCTTAATGCGCATGTGATTCGTCCCTCGGAAGCTGCGAGGCCTTTACATCTGAAGACGGAGAAGATAAGGATGTCGATGAGAAAAAACTTTTCTTATTTGGCTCGTTCTAAATATCTCATTTGCGTTGCAGCGATTGTCGTTGCCTATAATTTAGCGATGAATTTGATCGAAGTTGTTTGGAAACATCAGATCAAGCAGGTGTATCCGAATCCGAATGATTTTACCATATACATGGGTGAGGTCATGACTGTGATGGGAATTCTCGCGACGGTTGTCTCTGTTTTTTTTACAAATGGGTTTATTCGCAGATCTTGGACGACAGCCGCTATGATCCCTGTTGCGATCATTGCTCTCGCT
>CAIPFQ010000149.1 GCA_903864395.1 uncultured Chlamydiae bacterium
CTTTAGAAAAAAAAGAAGTTAAAGAAAACGAAGCGCAAAAAGTAAAGTCTGTATCCATTACAGAAGCGGCTCGCATCAATAACGTAACAAGACAAGCCATTTATGTGGCAATCAAGCAAAGAAAGCTAAGAGCGTCAAAAGATGCAACGCGATGGACGATCCATCTCGACGATCTGCGGGAGTATCGCCAAAACAAGTATTCTCGTAAAAAATCAATCTTTGCAGGGGAGCTTCTTTTTGACAGTAAAAAAGGGTTTTACTCTGTAAGCCAAGTGGCTGAAACGCTCAACATCCCTCCACAAAAGATCTATTATGCGACACGCGTAGGCCTTTTAAAAGCGCATCGCAAGGGAGCTGCTTGGGTGATTCACATTGACGATGTGAAAAACTATCAAGAGAATTACCTGAATAAAGTAACGCTTTCTATCGCTCCCTAAATAGAAGCTTACAAGGACTTGAAATCCTTGATTAAGAGCTGAATGCTCGCCTTATTTAGAAACATGTTGATTTGCGGCGTAAACGCAATCCTAAGCGGAATATTTTTACGCCGAATCTCCTCTTGCCGATTTGCAAGACCAAACGCTATCCCCTCTAATCTTCTATCGTCTTGCTCAAGAAACAATTTTAGATGATAATTTCCTACCACCTTAGGTGGCCAAATTTGTATTGTATCGCAATAAAGAATAGGTGCTGGGTTTTCATGACCAAAAGGTTCTAAAAGATGAAGCGATTCCATAAAATCAAAAGTCAATTCTCGAAAAGAGACCTGGGCATCGAGATAAAGCTTTGGAAACACATCCTTATCTTTCAAAGCCGCCGCCGCCGCATGATAAAATCTTTCCTTAAATAAGGGGATGTTTTTTTCCTGAATTGTAAGCCCCGCAGCAAAGTCATGCCCCCCAAAATTAATCAAAATATCGGAGCATTCTTTGAGAATTGGCAGCAAAGGAAACTCTGGAATTGTGCGCAACGATCCTTTTCCAATCCCCTGTTCTATCGAGATAATCGCTGTAGGGCGATTGTATTGTTTGGCTAGGCGCGCGGAAAGAATCGCGATAATGCCTGGGTGCCATTTTTCCGACTGCAAAAAAATAGCCTTATCTTGCAAAAGGATCGGATTTTGAAAAATAATATCCTCAATATCCTCAGACGCTTTTTTTTCAATCTTCTGTCTTTCTAGGTTGTTAAGATCTAGTTCTTTTACCAAATCTTCCGCCTGACGCTGTCCGCGAAGCAAAAGCAGCTCGACCCCCTTGATTGGATCCGCAATGCGCCCCAAGCTATTGAGCCGAGGCGCAATTTTTGAAGCTACATCGGCAGGCGTCAATTCCTTCGAATCCACCTCGCTCAGCTCAATGAGTTTGGCCAGTCCCATCCGCTCTTTGAGCCCCATTTGCTTGAGTCCATAGCGAACAAGAATGCGATTTTCCCCTTTGAGAACCCCCATATCGCCTATCATTCCAAGAGCCACAAGATCGAGGTACTTTTTTAAATCGATCTGAGAAGGGCTGATCTCCTCATTTTCAATCAAAACATTGGTCAAAGCGTGAGCTAGCTTAAATGCGACACCCACCCCCGTCAGCTCTCGATTCGGATAGGTGCTGTGAATGAGTTTTGGATTGAGCGTCGCAATGCAAAGAGGAATTTTCGTCGTTGGCTCATGGTGATCTGTAACAATCACATCGATGCCAGCTGCCACGACCTCTTCAATTTCCTTTAC
>CAIPFQ010000150.1 GCA_903864395.1 uncultured Chlamydiae bacterium
ATTCTTTGGGCGAGAGAAAAAATCGCACGGGAGGACTTTATCGTTATTTTGCATTCGTACATACTAAGATCATGGTAACAAAAACGATCGAGAGTTTACAACACCCGCGTGTCCTCCATTGGACAAAACTGTTCAAAGAGCGCGCCTATCGAGAGCAAATAGGGTCTGTACTAATCTTCGGAGAAAAAATCATTCGAGAGCTAGAACAGGAAATTTCTTTGCAAAGGCTGATCACAACAGAGGCTCTTTCCTCCTTAAAAGCGCCAGAGACCTATATTGTCTCCCCCTCGATTCTCAAAAAAATCACAGGAATCGACCAGCCCCGAGCCACTCTTGCCGAAGTGGCTCTCCCTCTCCAGCAAGACGTTTCCAAAGCCCCTTTTCTCCTTGTGCTCGATCAAATCGCAGACCCAGGAAACTGCGGAACGCTTCTGCGCACCGCTTATGCCCTAGGATGGGATGGCGTCGTGGCGACCCCTGGCACGGTCGACTTTTTTAATGACAAGGCGCTCCGTGCGGCAAAAGGGGCTCCCTTTCGGCTTCCCTACAAACTCGCTTCTCCCGAAGAAATCGCTTCATGGAACACGACTTTTTATGTCGCTACCTTGGAAGGAGAGCCTTTAGCTCAAACCTCTTTTACCACCCCTTGCGCGCTCATTTTAGGCAATGAAGGCAAAGGCCCTGGTCGTTGGGCGCACAGCCTTGGAAAAAAAATTAACATTCCCATGCGCCAGGGAGCGGAATCGCTCAATGTCGCATCAGCGGGAGCCATCCTCCTTTACACCATGAGATTTTTTTGAAACATTTTGAACATGAAGAAGACTTTCACTCTAAAGACAGAAAACAATTTCGCAAACAGCGAAAACTTGCACAAAAAACAGACCGGTCGCAATTTAAAAAATCAGACCAAGACAGCCCGATCGAAAAACCCATGGAAGGATTGCAAAGAGGCCGGGTGATTGCGATTTCAGGCGAAGGGGCATCAGTGGACTTTGGAGACAAAATTTCCCTCTGCTCGCTCAAAGGCCTTATGAAGAAAAAAATATCTAAAGTAAAAAATATTATCGCTGTTGGCGACTGGGTCAAAGTAAGCGACGAGGGGGGGGCCATTGCCCAGGTAGAGCCGCGCTTTTCCCATCTTTCGCGCTCCGATATCAGCGGCAGAAAAGAACAGCTCATTGCAGTCAATATCGACCAAGCGATCATCATCGCCTCCATTGGATCGCCACCGCTCAAACCCGCCCTCATCGACCGCTACCTCATCGCCGCGAACAAGGGCGCTATGCACCCTCTTATTATCCTCAATAAAATCGATCTTTTTGAAACTTCTTCCGAAGACGAAAAACTGCGCTACCGAGAATTTATCTCTGCCTACGAGCCGCTCGGCATTCCTATTGTATCGGTCAGCACCCATACGAGAATTGGCATCGAAGCCCTCTCTCATCTCTTGCAAGGGAAAACCTCCGTATTTGCAGGGCAATCGGGGGTAGGCAAATCGTCTCTATTAAACGCTTGCTTTGGGCTCAAACTAAAAACGGGCGATCTCGCCATAAAAACAACCAAAGGATCGCATACGACAACAACCGCGACGCTAATCCCTTTGCCAGGGGGTGGCTATTGCGTAGATACGCCAGGAATTCGCAGTTTTGGTGTTTGGAAGCTTTGTGTATCCGATCTCAAGGCTCATTTTAGAGAGATTACTGCCGTGGGGGAAAACTGTCGCTATCGCAATTGCGCGCACCAAGAGGAACCTGCATGCGCCGTCCTTAAAGCGCTCGCAACAGGAGAAATTTCGACCTTGCGCTATGAATCCTATCAGCATTTAGTCCAAGAAATCAAAAATACTTCAAAATACACCACCTGGAGGTAGCTATGTTCCCCATCACGTCGTGCACGGCGATAGAAATCCTCGATTCTCGCGGCAACCCCACGCTTGAAGTGTCAGTGCGCTCTGGCTCTATCTTCGGCAAAGCCTCTGTCCCCTCTGGCGCGTCCACAGGGGAGCATGAAGCGGTGGAACTGCGCGATAAAGACCCAAAACGATATTTTGGCAAAGGGGTTCTGCAAGCCGTCAAAAACGTCAACAAAGACCTCTCGGAGCTTATCCTAGGAAAATCAGTCCTCGATCAGGAGGGAATTGACCGCGCGATGATCGCGCTTGACGGGACGCCCAATAAGGGGCGCCTCGGCGCGAATGCAATGCTAGGGGTCTCTCTCGCCGTGGCGCGCTGCGCTGCGGCCGCTCAACAAAAACCCCTCTATGCCTCGCTGCACAAGGGTGAAAAGTACCTTCTGCCATGTCCTATGATGAATATCTTAAATGGGGGAGCTCACGCGGATAATGATTTGGACTTTCAAGAATTTATGATTCGCCCCATCGGCGCGCCAACGTTCAAGGAGGGCTTGCGCTGGGGGGCTGAAATTTTTCACTCGCTCAAAACAATCCTCAAAAAACGGGGACTTTCCACCAATGTCGGAGATGAGGGGGGCTTTGCACCGTCTCTACATACAAGTGAAGAAGCCCTCGATTTAATTTTGCAGGCGATTGAAGCCGCAGGCTACAGAGCGGGAGAGCAAATTACCCTTGCGCTCGATGTCGCCGCCTCTGAATTTTATGAAAACCATCGCTATATCGAAAAAACAACGGAAGAGCAAATCTCACTTCTCGCCCACCTAGTAAAACGCTATCCGATTGACTCGATTGAAGATGGTCTCGATCAAAACGATTGGGCGGGATGGGCAGCTCTCACAAAAACGCTAGGGGACAAGATCCAGCTCGTCGGAGATGATCTTTTTGTCACCAATCCCCTCTTTTTAGAAAAAGGGATTCGAATGAAATCTGCCAACGCGATCCTTATCAAGATGAATCAGATCGGAACCCTCAGCGAAACCATTGAAACAGTCCGCCTAGCCAAAGCGCATGGATATAAAACCATCATTTCCCACAGATCCGGAGAAACAGAAGACACTTCTATCGCCGATCTCGCCGTTGCGCTCAATGCGGGGCAAATTAAAACAGGATCGCTCTGCCGATCGGAAAGGGTCGCGAAATATAACCGGCTCCTAGAGATTGAGGAGGCGATGCATCGACAGGCAAAATAGCCCCTTTATATTTTTCTAAAATAAATTTTTTCATTGCCTCCGAGGTCATTACAGCCTTGAGGGCTTGAAGGTCCTCCCGCCCCTCATCTCCGATTCGAATCGCAAGGATATTGGCATAAGGAGATTTTGGACTCTCTATCGCCAAGGCGTCTTTTTGGGGAAAAAATCCCGCCTGAAGCGCGTAGTTTGTGTTGATCACAGCTAAGACCGCATCGTCTAAAGAGCGAGGGGCCATCGCCGCATCGACTTCAATAAAGCGGAGCGATTTTGGATTTTCCACAATATCAGCGATCGTCGGCGCAAAGAGATTTTGACCGCTCAGCTGAATCAATCCTTGGCTTTGCATTAAAAGAAGGGCTCTCCCCTCGTTGGTAGGATCATTCGGGATGGCAACAAGATTCCCCGCTTTGAGTGCGCTCAAAGAATTAATTTTTTTCGAATAAATACCCATGGGCTCAATTTCGATCGCCGCAAAAGATTCGATGGGGTAATGAAATTGCGCAATTTGCTCTTCTAAAAAGGGAAGGTGTTGAAAAAAGTTTGCATCGACCTCTTTATCCGCTAAGGCGCGATTTGGAATATTATAATCTTCCATTGTGATGACAATGAGATTCACCCCTTTTTCTTTCAGAGCCTCTTTTGCAAATTCAAGCAATTCTGCCTGTGGCACAGGCGTTGCGGCGACTTTTAAGCCTACCTCCGATTTAGCGCATCCAGCAATCAAGCAGAGAGCTAAAACACAAAAAAATCTCATCGCGTCCCTCTTTTCTTTAGAATGAAAAAAATACACCATCCAGAAATCCATTGCACGCCTTGAACGAGCAAGATAAGAAAAAGCACTGTCGCAATCATAATGGACGTATTGAATCGATTGTATCCATACTGAATCGCCACCTGTCCGAGGCCTCCTCCGCCGACAAGGCCTGCCATAGCGCTATAGCCAATGAGGGTCACCAGCATCAATGTAAAACTTGCAATCAACGAGCTCAACGCCTCTGGCAAAAGAATTTTGGTCACGATCTGCATAGGGGTCGATCCCATCACAAGGCCAGCTTCGATTAAGTGGGGATCGATCTCGCTGAGATTTGTTTCCACAAGACGGGCAAAAAAAGGAGCTGCCGCAAAAGCCAAAGGAACAATCGCCGCGCTCGTGCCCAAACTCGTTCCGACCAGCCATCTTGTGACAGGGATCAGAGCCACCATTAAAATCGCAAAAGGAAACGATCTGCCCACATTGATAAGAGCCGCCAAAAAACGATAGATCCAGCGATTTTGTTGAATCCCCCCCTCCGCTGTCAGCGTTAAAAGAATCCCCAAAATTAAGCCCGAACAGCCTGCAAAAAAAGCCGCACAAAAAACCATGTACACCGTATTCCAAAGCTGAAGAGGGAGAAGGCGTAACGCGAGATCTAGATCAAAGGAGCTCATTGACAACTTCCTCCCAACGCACTGCATGGCTAGAGAGAAACTGAAGGGAATCTTCAAGGCTCTTTGGCTCTCCTGTCAGCTCAACGACGAGCGTTCCAATGGTTATCGCTTGCAACTGATCGATCCATCCCAAAAGAATATTTGCTTCCACCTTGTATTGAGAGGCCATCCAGGAAATCAGAGGCTTGCCTGCTGAGACGCCTTGAAAATGGAGGCGGAGAAGTTTTCGATCTGGCGAGGGAGATCGGATAAAGCTCACGGGGATGTCGTGATGCGAGCTTTGAATCAACCGTTGCGTAGTGGGATGGCTGGGGCTAGAAAAAATATCTTGAATACTTCCCTGTTCCACAATTTCTCCAGCGTCCAAAATAGCGACTTTGGTGCAAATTCTTTTAACCACTTCCATGTCGTGAGTGATCAAAACGATCGTCAATCCAAAGTGCCTTTGCAAATTTTTTAAAAGGTCGAGAATTTCGCGGGTTGTTTTTGGGTCGAGAGCGGAGGTGGCTTCATCGCAAAACAATATGTCTGGGCGCCCAGCCAAAGCTCTGGCGATGCCGACCCGTTGCTTTTGTCCTCCGCTGAGCGAGGCTGGGAAAGTTTTTGCCTTTTGTTCAAGGCCCACAAGGTGCAAAAGTTCTTCGACCCTGCTTTGGCGCTCGGTGCCTTGAATGTTTGCAATTTCTAGGGGGTAAGCGACATTATCAAAAACGGTGCGGGAGGTCAAAAGGTTGAAATGTTGAAAAATCATTCCTGTCTTTCGATGAAACTCCCTTCGCTCCTTCTGCTTAAGAGAGCTAAGGTCTATGCCATTGAATAAAACATGGCCTGAAGAGGGGGTGTGTAGACCGGCCAAGCAGCGAAGAAGGGTCGATTTTCCTGCGCCGCTCAGTCCGATGATGCCGTAAATATCCCCTTTTTCAATGGAAAGAGAGACGCTATTTAAAGCGCATGTGGAGGCAAAGATTTTTGAAACAGAAATAGCTTTTAGCATACACAAAGTCGAGCATAGAGCAACGCCCTATTGCGATCAAGCTCTCGGATGCGTTTTATCATACACTTCTCTCTTGAGCTTTGAAGATACATGCGTATAAAGAGTCGTTGTTGCAAGGGAGGTGTGTCCCAAAAGGGTCTGAATCATTTTGAGATCCATCCCCTTTTCGAGCCAATGAGTTGCAATGGTATGCCGAATCGTATGGGGGACAATTTTTTCGGAAAGGCCGCTCAAGATCAAGTATTTTTTAAAATTTCGATCCACTGAGCGCGCAGTCAAGCGCCCCCCCCATTTGTTCAGAAAGATCATTTCTCGGTTTTTCTCTACGATCTTGCGCACGGGGTGGCTTAAGTAATCGGAAATCCATTGCGCTGCGTTTTTTGTAATTGGCGTTTGCCTTTGTTTTTTCCCTTTGCCAAATATATTTAACAGAAGACTTTCGGGGCGAAAATCAACCCGTTTTAAATGGACAGCTTCGCTGAGGCGCAGTCCGGAACTATAAAAAAGCTCCATTAAAGCTCTATCTCGAAAGCCTAAATGGGAAGAAAGATCGGGCTGATTAAATAATATTTTCACTTGTTCGTATGAAATTGCAACAGGCAACCTTTTTTGTTTTTTGGGGCTTTCGATCTCATCGAGGGGGGAGGTTTTGACAAAACGCTCTCTGAGGGCGAATTTATAAAAACTTCTCACAGCGGAAAGACGCCGCCTGATGGAAGCTGGGCTCAATTTTTTTTCATTTAGGTGCATGAGATATTTGCGCACGAGTGCTTTCGACACGGCCTGTGTCCCCATAAAAGCAAAGAACGCCTCTATATCAATGCGATAGGCG
>CAIPFQ010000151.1 GCA_903864395.1 uncultured Chlamydiae bacterium
GCTATTTGTCCTCGGACGTTCGACCTATGGTCGAACTGGGCGATTATTTAAACCAGGCAGGGGTTTTTAACCCCTGCCCGATTTAAATAACGCCCCCGAGAACAAATATCCCGAGGCATCCAACCCAAAAAAGTTGCAAAGTCGAGAAATGAGTGAATATGGCACATTTTTGGATGAATATAATAGGGTGAGAGACGAGCATCCAGGGATGCCACTATTGATGTTTGAAGGAAAGCCAGCCACTCGTCAAGAGCTTGATATTCCTGATACCAAGGATGTCTGCGACTGTGTCAATTGGAAGACATGTACCCTGATTGAGGCGCGTCGCGATCTGACGGAACCTTTGGTCAATGGCGAGCCTTGGAACATATCTGGATACGAATTGTGTATAAAAAATCTCGAATCGCTTGTGGAAGGAAACAATTCTTTAATGAATACATTAAAAAAAGAAAATTTTAATCTGCTATTTAGGCAGGCCGCGCAAGATAAAAAATATATAGAATTGCTAAAATATCTATTAGACAATGCGGATATTCTTGCTTTTGATATTCATTCTAAAGGAGAGAAATCAGGAAACGCTTTGGACGTGACCATTAAAAATCAGAATCAACAGGCTGTGAATCTTCTCAAAGAGGTTCTTACGCCTTCCAAATCTCTATAATCTGCCTAGAGCTGGAGGAGCTTCTGATCGATCTCTTCGATCTGTCGCTTTGCCACTTTTAAATTTGTTGCCAGTTTCGCAATGATTTCCGCAGGTGCTTTTTCTCGAAACTCAGGTTTATCGAGTTTGCTTGCCGTCTCAAGGCGCGCTTTTTCCAGTTTTTCTTTCTCTTTATACAAGCGCGCTTTTTCTTTTTCCTTCAAAGCCTCTGGCAAGGGAAGTGTGAGGCGAAGAGTGCCCCACAGAGCGTTTGCGCCAAATCCCTGGGGTTCTGTCTCGGAAAAAAAAATGGTTTCAGTGGGTGTAAGCGCGAGCAAAAGACCTTGGTTTTTCTCTATAAGATCCCAATCCTCAGATGCTTTTTCTCCAGAAAAATAGAGTTTTGTTTTTTCACTGAGAGGAATCTGCATGTCCGTCCGAATTTTACGCACGATGCGCACAAGATCATAGATCTTCATAAAGGTCTTTTCTACTTCCTCGTCGATGTCGGAGACAACTTGAACCAATGGATAGGGGGCTACGATGCAAGCTGCGCTTTGCAGCGCGCGGATCGCCTCGCCGCAATAGCTCTCAGGAGAGGCCTTAATCTGAGGAAAGCGCGCTTGGAGGAGAGAGAAAATTTCTTCTGTAATAAAAGGGGTGATAGGATGGAGAAGCCGCACGGCCGCGATCAGAGTACAGAGAAGAATTTTTTGGGTTTTTTCTCGATCGAGAGGAGTTCCTGATTTCTGAAACAATACAGGCTTTGACGCCTCAAGATAAATTGCGCAAAAATCGTTCCAAAAAAACTCATACGCCCGCGCGGCTGCTTTGTCAAACGTATATTCTGAAAGATGACGCTCGACATCGCGAATCGTTCGGTTGAGCGTAGAGAGCATCCACCGATCTTCTAAGCTCAGCCGCTCTCGATCAAGCCCCTCGGAAAATTTTTGCGCAGACAAATCTTCCATGTGCATTAAAACAAAACGGGCCCCGTTCCAAATCTTGTTGGCAAAATTTTTATACTCTTCAAAACGTCTGCGATCTAGATCGATCTGCCGCGCATAGGTTACACTCGAACAGAGAGCAATGCGCAGCGCATCCGTCCCATACTGCGTCAAAATTTCAAGGGGATCAATGATGTTGCCCTTCGTCTTGGACATTTTTTCCCACTTCGATTCGATCCCAGGGGGCAGTGGTTCGCCTAGGTCATATCGAATTTTTTCCTCTCCTAAAATATAGGTCGATGAACCATCGCTATTTTTTTTCCAATATGACTTTCCGTAAATCAAACCGTGAAGAAAGGCTGCATGGAAAGGAGGCTTTTCTACAAAATATTCTCCCATTAAAATCATTCGAGCCACCCAGAAAAA
>CAIPFQ010000152.1 GCA_903864395.1 uncultured Chlamydiae bacterium
CATGTTCTCTCCTCTTCCAGAAAAAATTAGACGTATGTATGTCGCTCAAATGAACAAGACCTGCGCTGCCCCCCAAAAACTGGACACTGGAATAAGAAATTAGGCAGCGCGTAAAGTTTTTCTCCAAAACAGGAGAGACATTATGGTTAAACGAATCAGCTATCAAGCTGCTTTTAAAAGCAAAGTTGCGCTCGAGGCATTAAAAGAAGACAAGACTGTATCAGCACTTGCTCAAGAATTTAAACTGCACCCAGCACAAATTACCAAATGGAAGACCCATGCCATCCAAGGCATTCCGCAGCTATTCGAAGACGGTCGGAAGAAAAGGTCGTCTCCAGAGATAGACGTAGACACGCTCTACGCTCAAATAGGAAAACTCCAATCGCAACTCGAATTTTTGAAAAAAAAAAACCGGGATGGACAACTTCTGAAAAACGTGGGCTCATTGACATCAGCCATCCTACACTAACCATCGAGGCCCAATGCGAAGCATTAGGTCTCGCTAGGTCGAGTTATTATTACATTTCGACCCCAGAATCAGAGGAGAATCTCGCTCTCATGAAAAGGATAGAAGAAATGCATTATCTGCGACCAGAATACGGATATAGAAAAATACACGCCGAACTACGGCGAGAAGAGGTTGACGTAAACGAAAAGAGAGTAGAACGTCTCTGGAGCACTCTGGGGTTTATGTCAATTCTGCCTAGACCAAATCTTAGCAAGGCTGCTGAATCGCATCCTTGCTACCCATATTTGCTCAATGGTTTGTGGATTGGTGCGCCAAACCAGGTTTTTAGCACCGATATCACCTTTTTGCCCTTAGCAAATGGTTTTGTATATTTGGTGACGGTGACTGATTGGTTTAGCAGGTATGTGCTTGCTAAAGAGATCTCCAATACGATGACTGTTGATTTTTGCCTCGAAGCTCTTGACAAAGCCTTGCAGATAGCCTGCCCCGAATATTTTAACACGGATCAGGGCTCTCAATTTACCAGCGTTGCGTTTCTAAATGTTTTGCAACAGCGAGGGATCAAAATCAGCATGGACGGCAAAGGTCGCTGCATTGATAACGTGTATCAAGAAAGAGGCTGGTGGTCTTTGAAATATGAGCATGTTTATTTACATAGATACGAAACAGTTAAAGAGCTTCGTGTTGGAGTTGATAAGTATTTTAAGCATTTTAATTATAATAGACCACATCAATCTTTACTATATGCAACTCCCAATAAAATTTATCATGGGATTACGCCAAAATACTCAAAAGGGCAGTACAAAGGGTTCGAGGTCAAAAAGGCTAAAAAATGAAACTGTAGGGGGTCGCGCGCGTACGCACGCATGCGCGCGCGCACGGGGGAACCCCCGTGCTTTCCTCTACCTGCGGATAACAAAGGTGTTTTTAGCTGCAGACAGAAGTAAAAAGCTTATGGAAGCGAAAAAAAGCAGTTGCACAAAATGCGATTATTAAAATACTATGCAGTTCATACAAACTGCACGATGTGGTTAGTAAAAAACACACGAGAAAAGCTCGCCGTAGTCAAAAGCTTATTCCTCTCGTTTTTGTGTCCAAAGTTTTGTCGGCAGCGCACTCAGAAGACTTTTTCAACTCGGATGTAATTATTCTGGGCAAATCCTTTCCTTAACGAAAATCACAGGCGAGCTTTCAGAGGCGGGTAACACAACAACACTCGCTCATTATATCGATCTTCTCTCTGGCGCAGGAATGCTCACAGGCATCCAAAAATTCGCAAATCAAAGTGTCCGTAGAAAAGCATCGATTCCAAAATTCGCTGTCTTTAATACAGCTTTACTCAGTGCGCAATCGGGAAAAAGTTTCATAGAAGCAAAAAGCGATCCTATTTTTTGGGGAAGACTTATCGAAAGTGCCGTAGGAGCGCACCTCCTTAACGGATCAAGAGGCACTCAAATAGAACTTTTTTATTGGAGAGAAGGCTCTCTCGAGGTAGATTTTGTTCTTCGTCTGGGAGAAAAAATCATCGCCATCGAAGTCAAGAGCTCAAGAGCCGCTATGCATCACTCGGGCATGGATGCTTTTCAGCAACAATTTAAGCCGAAAAAACTTCTTCTCGTCGGTGGACAAGGCATTCCCCTTGAGGATTTTTTGACCACTTCACCCCTTTCCTTGTTCAAAGATCTATAGGTAAGTCAATTCCTTTTTTTTCATCTAGACGTCCTCTGCGATAAGTATAAAAAAAACGTTAAGAAAATATGTAGAAACAATTTACTCCTATCTGACAGACTACCTATAAAAAAAGGAAAGAACCCGATGAAATACCTGCAGCTCCTCCTCACGCTTTGGCTGACCTCTTTTCACGCAATAGAAACGACACTGACCATTTTTACGATCAACGATGTGTATGAAATTCTTCCCCATAACGATCAAGGAGGGCTCGTGAAATTGATGACGATTTTAAAACAGGGAAGAAATAGCGCCGATCATTATTTAACGACAGTCAATGGCGATTTTCTCTCTCCCTCGCTCATTTCTGGCATCGTCAGGGGCGCGCAAATGATCGATCTCATGAATCGCATCGAAGTAGATGTCGTCGTTTTCGGGAACCACGAATTTGACTTTGGCATCGACGTGCTCACACAGCGAATGCAAGAATCTTCTTTTTGCTGGCTAGGAACAAATCTTCTTTCTCTTCAAAAGCAAAAACCTCTCAATAAAGAGCAAAGGAGCTTGGTTTTTGACATTGATGGGATCAAAGTAGGTATGCTCGGTCTTTGCACAACGGAGACCAGTGCCTTAGTCCAGGGATTTTCTGACGACATTACTCTTACCCCAGTCATTCTCAGCACGCAAGCCGCCGTGCATAAGCTCAAAAAGGAAGGGGAGGAAGTGATCATAGCCCTCACGCATCTGAATTTTGCCGAAGATCTCGTCTTGGCTGCGCAACTGCCAGAAATCAATGTCATTCTCGGCGGCCACGACCACGAAGTGATGACCTGGTATAATGGAAAAACCTTCGTCCATAAATCAGGCCATGATGCCCATTTTCTAGCGCGCATTGATCTCAAAATCGAAAAACAAGAAGTGGGGCAAAAAACAAAAATCACCATCTATCCTGCATGGAAAATGATTCCGAATCATGGATTTTCAAAAGATCCAGAAATCGCTGAAAGAGTCGCTTTTTATGCGGAGAAAATCGATCACGAGCTCGATCAACCCATTGCCCTTTGCCTATCGTCCTTAGATAGCAGAGGCACTCGAAGCTGTGAAACAACGATGGGCAATCTCATCGCCGATGCATTGATGTTTTCTCTCAAAGCGGACTTGTGTCTCATCAACGGGGGAGCAATTCGCGGGGGAAGGATTTATCCCGAAGGAACCATCCTCACAAAGAGAGATATTCAAGAAGAGCTTCCCTTTCGGGGCGTCGCTGTTCTTGTTGAAGTGACAGGGCAACAGCTGTTAAAAACTTTGGAATTTTCCTTAAGCCGTAGCAACATCAAAGGAGGCATGTTCCCTCAGGTAGCAGGCCTCAGATCTACGATTCTGAACACCCGAATCATTGCATCCGAGATGCCTATATCGATGGAAAACAAATCGACAAGGAAAAAATCTATCGTCTTGCGACGAATGATTACCTTCTTCAAGGAGGCGATGGAAATCTTGGACTCAGACAGTCTAAGGTTCTCATCGGCCCTAGAATCGGTCCTTTAATCACGGCCCTCGTTTCTGACTATTTAATGCAAAACGAGGTCGTAGATAGTTCCATCGATGGGCGCATCTTAGATTGCAGCTCAGAAAAAACGATCAGACAAGGCAATAGTTCCGAAAGAAGAATTCAGTTTAACTCAAATGCTCAGTGACGCTAATCTTTGCAGCTGACTGATTAAGTAGAGAGGAACGGAAAGAATTTTTTCATGGAAAGACAGGGGGTGTTGAGAAATACGCACCCCAAAGGGCACCTGTTTTTCCAAAAAAAATTGAGCTAACGATTTTAAGCTCCCCGTAGTCCCCGCTTTCACCTCTACGGGAATAATTTTTGATCCAATCTGCAAAACATAATCAACCTCCGCCATCGCTCCCTTTTTATCCCTTTCCCAATAATATAGCTGAGGCTCTTCATAAACGCTCGTATAAGCCAAAAGCTCCTGACCGACAAACTGCTCCGCCTGAGAGCCCGCATTCATTTGGAGCAAATCCATATCCCATGCAGTTTGCATATCTAATTTATTCGCAGAATTCACAAGCCCCCCATCTAAAAAAAGCAATTTGCATTTCTCCTCCTTCACGTGGACGTGTAAAGGAATCCCAGACGCGCTTGTCGCTAATACTTTGCTAAGAAGACCCGCCCACCCAAGCTGTTGCAAGGCGATTTTTAGATCCTGAGAGCGATATTCTGAACTAATCAATGTATATTTAAAATGGCGAGTCACCAATCCTGGCACTTTTTCAAAAGCAATTTGCAAATATTTGTGCTGGGTTTTTGTCGCATATTTTGAAAAATCAGAGCGATACGTGGCAAGCAGCCCCGTCAACACTGTTTGACATTCCAAAAAAGAATGGGTTTCTAAAAAACAGCGAACGACAGAGGGCATACCGCCAATCAAAAAATATTCTCTCAATAATAAAAGAAGCTGCTCATGGATAAAACGCTCTGGCGGCTTTTCAATCGTTACACTTTCTAAAACCTCCACTAATCGATCATGTTTTTGACTGATAAGATATTCATGAAAAGAGAGAGGTTTTAAGTAAAGAAATTGCACACGTCCGACAGGAAAAGAAAATTGTTCTTCATGAAGAACAAATTCCAATAAAGATCCAGCCGCAATGACATGCAGTTCGGGAAGTTTTTCTTTAAAATAACGGAGAGATCGAATCGCTGCTGGACAATTTTGAATTTCATCGAGAAACAGTAACGTTTTCCCAGGAACGATCCTCGTTTTAAAAGCGATTTCTAACTGCAAGCAGATCACTAAAGGATCGAGACTTTCAAAACATAGATTCAGCTCTGGACGAAAATCAAAATTACAGGTCACTAAAATTTCAAAATTTTCCTTTCCAAATTTTTCAATCGTAAAACTTTTGCCAACCTGACGCGCCCCCCGAATAATGATCGGCAGGCGATGATTTTGATTCTTCCACTTCCTGAGAGAAGATTCTATCGTTCGATCCATTGATTCATCTCCTGTTTTTCCTCAAGACTAGCAGATTTGCTATATTATGGGGGGTGTTTTATCAAAAATACTGTGATTTTATGGGGGGTCCCTTTGTGTAACAGTTACACACGCCCTCTTTGGTTCGCTGTTTTGATGTAATAGATCCCGCCACTCATTTCGTGATTTTCAATGATCCCTCTGGATCTGAGGGCGCCAATTTTTTTCGAGAGCCTAGCTCTAGCAGTTCTCACATTCGATCTTGCCGTTCTAGAAAGGTTTGCTAAATCAATCAAATCGCTCTCTTTAAAAGGCATCGCTGGAGAATCTCTCCGCTGCGCGCCCCTAGTTTGCAGTGTGAGCGCAAGCATGATATCGCTAGGGCGTAATTTCAAAGTAGAATTTGTAATCGCTGTAGCCATTGAGGCTCTCTCTTTAAAATGAACAGGGTCTAGGACTGTGATCGCCACTTCATTGGGATAGTTTTTTTCGAGAAGATCGCTAAGATCTGCCTTGATTTCAAGCATTCGATGGGGGATGCGCAAAAGCTGTGGCTTTTTCGACCATTTTGGTTTCACTTCACACTCAATTGTCAACTGCGTGCGCATTAAGATTTTCGTATTCTGCCAGAACTCTGTTTTCTCTTTTGTGGAAAAATAGATTTCTCGTTTTTCATCTGCTATCTCGAACATAACATCAGAGAGTCGATCGACAAAATGAAACATTTTTTTTTTGTTCGCTCTTTTCCAATAAGCCAAAAGCACCCGAGTCGCCTCGCCGAGCATTCGATCTTTGTAATCTTTTTCAATCATTTGAGCCTCTTCAAAAGAGCTCGCAGTAAAATCGTAAATGAGCCCAACAGAGCCAGCAGCTCTTCCCTTCATTCCAATCTGGGAACGTATTTCATAATCGTTTCCAGAAATATGGCGTAAAACAGATTCTTTTAAAAGTTGAGGAAGATGGTAAAACCGATCCATGAAATGCTTTGTTACTCCGAAAAAATTGCTATTGTCTATACTATTGAATAAATAATGAAGATTCCCATCGACAAGACTCAAGATCTTTTGGTTTATTTGATGCAAATTTTCATTCTTTTTTCGATGTTTTTCTTCTTTTTGAAAAAATTGAATTTTGTTCTGATGGATAAAATATCCGTTGATTTTTCTAGAAATCGCTCCAAGATCTGTCATTTTTACCAACCTTTGCCTAATTTCTTTTGCGCTTCTTTTGCTTTTAAAAAGCCCCAATCGAGCTTTTGAAATGTGCTTTTTTTAAAATGAAATTCAACGTAAAACACCCCCCTTTCCATCCCGTCGCGCCCTTTGGCGATCTCAAGCCGGTACAAACCAATGCCCTGAGAGGCAAGATGCTCCTTAATTTTTTCCCCCTTCTCCTCCACTCCATCGCCGCTCGGCTCTGGCAATTTATTCGCAACCCACCGAGTATACAAATCTTTTCCATCGATGGACGTATATAAAATAGCTGCATCGGGAGTATAAGCGCCCCGAGCAGACCCCATAATATCCGAAAGATCACTCCCCCATTTGTGAGAATGACTGCCAGAGGGTTTTCTCGCCTCCGAGATCACAATCACAGGATCATCCGCTAGAGCGTCTCGAATTTGCTTCATCTGACCAATGCGCCATTTATCAACTTCAAGCTCTGTTGGCACAGCAATCCTCTCCGTCACGGGCCACACTTGCAAATAATCAATCACAACAATCGCGCGAGAGCATCCTGTTACATGCTTGACCTCCTCAATGGTTTGAATCGCCGATGCAGCGTTCAAAAAAGGAGAAAAACTAGAGTCAATGATTTGCAGCCTGTGACCCAATTCAAAAAGCTCTTTTTCAGCCAAAACCATCGCCTCGTCAGAACTTTTTTCAAACAGGAGATCGCGATAACTAATCCCCGATAAATAACAAAGAATTCGACGAAAAATTTCCTCCGCGCTCATTTCTAAAGAAAACATCACAAAACAAGCAGAGGGTTCGTTGCGCAAAACATCGATTCCCAGTTGCGTTGCAAAAGCTGTTTTTCCAACATTTGGAGCCGCCGCAATCAAGATCAATTTGCGCAAACCGAGAAGCTTTTCATCTAAAATGGGCAACGTTTTTTGACAGAGTCCCAAATAATTTTGATGGCGGTATTTTGCGATAAACGCCCTCGCGCCTCTGAGACGCTCCTCCATTCCTATCAAAGAAAATTTAGTCGCCACCTGTTTTTTAATCGCACGCAATTCTTGCTCAAGGAGAGAAATCGCTGATAAAGCGCCCCGAGAGCTCTCTAAGGGACGCGCCTGAATTTCAAGAAGCTTTCTTTTCGCAAAATCTTCCTGAATCAATCCGACGTATTCTTCAATATATCCAGAAGTTCCTGCATATTGAGCCAAGGACACAACATACTGCGCTCCCCCCGCTGTCTCTAAAAGTTTTTCGCGCATCAAACATTCGCAAAGAATGTGTGTATCCACGGATTTTTTTTCGAGATAACATCGCTTTAAAAAACGAAAAATCAAGCGATGTTCTTCAAAAAGAAAAAAAAGTTCCTCTAAAATTGCGGCGGCATAATCAAAATGCTCTCTTTTCGATAACATGCATCCCAAAACCATCCGCTCGTTGCATTTTACAGATTCTTCTCTTGATGTTTGCATAATATTTACCCTATAAAGACCAAGTGATCGCTTGAAAGCACAGACGCTCAGCTTTCTCTAAACTTTTTCTTTGTCAAAAGATTCTAAATGGAATACGCACACAAAGCAAGAGCCAACAGAGGTGTAAACGTTTGCCCTAACTGGCGTAAACGTTTGCCCTAATTCGAACCGCAACTTGCGCTTCTTTTGCGCCGCTTCAGGGGGGGCAGTTAGAAAAACCACAGAGAGAGCCACCACAGAGGCGAGAGAGACTCTCGCGTTTCTAGAAAAGTTGAGATCTTAAATCGTTCTCAAAAACCCTCAAGAAGCCATAAGAACCACCGTTTAATCGCAAAACTTCGATCTAGAAGAAAGAGGGGGAGGTGTCCCTAAGATCGTCGGAAAAAAGTGCCTTGCAAAGCGTTTAAACACACATTGTCTATGGATTCTCTAAAGAAAAGCGGCACAAGCGGGGAGCGGGCCTCTAGGCTCTAGCTCCCTCGCGCGCGCACGCGCAGATTAATAATCTTATTATCTTATTAATCTTATTGGCCTAGTTTTCATGGGAGAAACCGTAAACGTTTGCCCTAACTGGCGTAAAAGTTTGCCCTAACGAGAGCCGAAAACTTGTACTTCTTTTGCGCCGCTTCAGGGGGGGGCAGTTAGAAAAACCACAGAGGCGAGAGAGACTCTCGCGTTTCTAGAAAAGTTGAGATCTTAAATCGTTCTCAAAAACCCTCAAGAAGCCATAAGAACCACCGTTTAATCG
>CAIPFQ010000153.1 GCA_903864395.1 uncultured Chlamydiae bacterium
ATAAGTCAGATCATGCCGAATATCTCGGCCAAAAATCAAATAAAAAGTTTGTAAAAATAGAGAAAAGCATCCTCTTTTCTCTGTCCAAAAAACACTCCTATTGAATAAAAACCCGTGAATCGCTTAAAGTGTTATAGATACTTTGTTTGAGAAAGAGGCTGTTTTTGTATGAATGATACCCCCCACCTTCCTGATCCTTTAGAAACCCCGTCCGAGGCAGGATTGGGTCAAGCTCCCCAACTGGCAATAGAGGAGGTGCAGACTCCGTTGAGTCCGAGCTTCCAGGAATTTGTTCAAAAACTTGCCTCCTTTCAAACGCCCGAGGAAAAGGTGGCGTATGGTCTTGAATTTATGCGCACCTCAATTTCTCAAGAGGGAAGTCCTCGATTTAGAGAATTTTGGGAAGCTAGGCGCCTAATTCTTCTTTGTTTTAAGGAGAATCTTAACGCTGCGATTCGCTCTAAACTTTGGGGCGAATATGTGGAGCTCACCATTGAGGCGCGCAGATTGAAGGAAATCCTTGAGGAACAGAGCGCGTTTGCGATGGAACAAATTGACCTGGCCGTTCGCTCGATTGAAAACGACTTGACGAAATTCGAGGCTCTTTTAGAGCAAGCAGAACCCTTTGAATTTCCAGGGCGCTGCGAAACGATTTCCGACAATGTAGCGGCTTATGGACAGATTCAAAGAGAGTTGGGGCTTCTTAATACGTTGGCGAGCCGTTTGAACGCTTTGCGAAAAGAAGTGATTAAGACAGATATGCGCATTCGATTTAAGGCGAAATTTTTCAAGCGTATTTCTGAGCTTGGGGATCATATTTTTCCGAAAAGAAAAGCTCTTATTGAAACGATTAGTTCCGAATTTGAGAAAGACATCGCCCGTTTTGTCGAAGCTTATTTCAAAGACGGTGCTGCGACGGGTGCGCCTTACTATGCTTTGCGCGAAGAGATTAAAGCGCTTCAAGGGATGGCTAAAATTTTTACATTGAGCAGCGGAGCATTTAATCGCACAAGACTCTGCTTAAGCGAGTGCTGGGATCTTGTAAAAGTTTTAGAAAAAGAGCACAAAAAAGAAGTGTTCGAGAAAAAGCAAGCCTCTTCTGAGCAGAGAGGTCTTGTCGAGACCAAGATGGAAGAGCTGAGAGCTCGCAGCGCAGAAATGTCTTTGAGGGAACTGGAAAAAGAAATTGAAGGTATTTTGCAAGAGATGCGCTCCTTAAATCTGCACCGCGACGATGTATGGCAATTGCGTGAAGAATTATCCAAGATGCGTGAGCCTTATATTGTGGCACAAGAGAAAAAGCAGCGTGAATTAGAAGAGGCCGAGAAAGAGCAGCTTCGATTAAAGAAAGAAAAGATCATTAGATTCAAAGAAGAAGTAATTCTTCTGCAAAAAGAAGGGGCTCAGATCGAGTTAGAAGTATTGGCTCCGCGATTCGAAGTTTTGCTAAAATTTATTGAGACTTTAGACGCGCCAAAAGTGGAGAAACAACAGCTTGAGCGTTCTTTGAGACCTTTAAAAGATCTTCTTGCGGACAAAAAAGAGCAATCGCTTCTCAACTTGAGCGATGATGATCGAAAAACCTTGGACAATTTGCGAACGATTCTTCAGCAGAAAAAAGAAAGACGCCAAGAGATTAAAGAGGCCCTTGAGGGTTATCGAAAATCTTTGGGTAAGTCAAACCTTGATTTTGAAAAAGCGATGCAGATGCGAGAGCTGGTTGACCAAGAAAAAGAGCGTCTTGAAAAAGCAAATTTTGGAATTCAAGAGATTGAAACCAAAATCTCAGAGCTAGAGTCTTAGAGGTTAATCCCAGACCATAGGGTCGAGTGGATGTCAATTTATCATTTTTTTCTATTGTTTTTGTTTTCC
>CAIPFQ010000154.1 GCA_903864395.1 uncultured Chlamydiae bacterium
GTAAAACAATTTTATAAGTTCAAGTTGTAGTGCCGAATTGGCTCGACTTTATGATTCCTTATAGAGGAGGTCACTGAACTTGGGTTAAAAGAGATGAAGACAGAGATGGTTTTTGTTTTGGATTATCTGCCCCCTGCTTCCAACCCATCATAAAAAGCCAACATCTTGAATTTAACGAACGGAAAGCTTCTCGTGAGAATCTGGAAAATGCTTTCTTCTACCTCGAAGAGGAAATCGACGAATAAAAACAACCATGGATATCTCTTCCCAATGGCTCTAGACAGAGACCTACAGCCAAGCAGAAAATTTCGATTCTGTAAGAATCGTCACCCCTAGCTTTTTGGCTGTATTATACTTAGATCCTGGCTCGCTGCCGACCAAAACATAGTCGGTATTTTTACTCACAGAAGAGTTTACGAAGCCTCCCCTCTTTTTAATCAAAAGGCAAGCCTCTTCTCGCGTATACTGGGTCAGAGCCCCTGTCAGAACAAATGTTTTCCCCTCAAACGAATGCCCTTCAATCTTTTTTTCTGGCGCAATCGGATTGACCCCATGAGCCAAAAGAAGAGCAATCTCTTCTCTGGCTAATGGATCTTGAAAATAGGAAAATAGAGCGTGCGCTGTTTTTTCGCCGATCCCTTCGAGCACCAAAAAATCTGCCTCCTTCATCTGCAATAATTGAGACAAGCCCTTAGCTTCATGAGCCAAGAGATCAGCCGTTTCCGCCCCCACATACGAAATCCCAAGCCCCATGATTAACCGCTGCAGAGGACATTTACGCGAAGCCTCAATGCTCTCAAGCAAGTTACGAATGGCCTTTTCCTTAAAACCATCGAGCAAGCTTAAAGCCTCTGCATCAAGCAAATAAATATCAGAGAGCCTAGTCACAAATCCCTTAGAGACCAGAGCCTCAACTACTTTTTCCCCCATATGCTCAATATCCATCGCACTCTTCGAAGCGAAATGCAAAATACGACGGACTCTTTGAGCGGCACAGTGAGGATTCATACAGCGCACAGCCACCTCTTTTGAGCTTGCCACAACCTCCGATCCACACGAAGGACAGTGGTGAGGCATATGCCAAGGAGAACTTTCATGCCCCCTCTTTTTAACATCCACACAAACCACTTTAGGGATCACATCGCCCCCCTTCTCGATCGTCACCCAATCCCCTACGCGAATATCTTTGCGCGCCACCTCGTCCGCATTATGCAGCGTCGCCCGCGCAATCGTGCTGCCTGAGAGAAAAACTGGCTCCAACTCGGCGACAGGCGTCAATACACCCGATCTACCCACTTGCACCGTAATGCCTAAAACTCGCGTTTCCGCCTGCTCTGGCGCAAACTTATAAGCAATCGCAAAACGGGGCACCTTTCCCGTCGACCCGAGAAGTTTATGCGCCTTTAAATCATTGACCTTGATCACAATGCCGTCGATCTCAAAGGGAAGCTCTTCTCGCTTTGCATGGATTTTTTCTGCAAATGCCATGATTTCATCCAGGTTATGACATAAGGCAATATGCTCAACATCTGCAGTAGGAAGCCCCCACGCCTTGAGCTGTCGATGCACTTCCATCTGTGTAGTGACCACGGCTTCTTCTTCCGCAATCCCATAACAGACAAGATGGAGTTTGCGCGATTGTACGATGCGCGGATCGAGCAGTTTTAAAGAGCCTGCCGCCGCATTGCGCGGATTTGCAAAAGTTTCCAACCCCTCCTCTTCTCTCGCAGCATTCAAAGCGCGAAATACCGAAAGAGAAAGATAGACCTCGCCGCGAACCTCTATTGCCTCGGGACTATTTTTTGCCGTAAGTGTCAAAGGCACAGAACGAATGGTCTTGATATTTGCTGTGACATCATCGCCCATCTTCCCATTGCCTCGCGTAAGGGCATGAAAAAGCTTTCCCTCAGCATATGTGAGAGAAACCGCCGTCCCGTCCATCTTCAACTCACAGCAAAAATCGACGCTTTCATGCCCCAATAATTTATAGACCCGCTTTAAAAAAGCGTCTACCTCCTCCTTCGAATACGTATTTGCCAGCGACATCATCGGCACAAGATGCGCTTTTTGCACAAATCCTTCTGTCGGTGCTTCGGCCACTCGAAGCGAGGGAGAGTTCGGGTGAATCTTCTCTGGATGGGCTTTTTCATATGCGATCAGCGCCTGCATCTTCTGATCATATTCGTAGTCGGAAATCACCGGCTTCGTTTCATCATAATAGTGGCGGTCATGCTCGACCATCGCTTCAACCAAAGCGAGGTATTCTTTATGCGTCATCATGTGTTTAAATAACCTCAAAGACGATTGTCGCTAATGGAGGCACTGTAATCAAGAAGGAATTGTTTTTTCGCGAGATTTGCTCTTTTTCCCTGCCAGAGCCTCCGTAGAAAGAGGCGTCCGTATTAAAAACTTCGCAAAGATCTTTTCCTATTCGCCAAGGAATCGAAAAATCCAAAAATATTTCCGACGAAAAATTGTGAACGCACACGAGAGTTTCTGTCGCAGATTTGCGCAGATAAGAAATGACACTGTGGCCGGCATCCGAAAAGTCAAGCCATTCAAAACCGCTCCAATCAAAATCTCTCTCCCATAGAGCCGAGTGCGCTTCAGCAAATGCATTAAGCTCTCGCACACAACGCTGCAATCCTTGATGCAAAGGATGTTGCAAGAGATCCCAATCGATTTGACCCGCAGCGTCCCACTCTCTCCTTTGCCCAATTTCTCCCCCCATAAAAAGGAGCTTTTTTCCTGGATGACCCATCATATAGCTATAGAGAAGACGAACACTGGCGAACTTTTGCCAATCAGATCCTGGCATCTTTGAAAGAAGACTTCTTTTTGTATGAACGACTTCGTCATGCGAGAGAACCAAAAGAAATTTTTCAGAAAATGCATACAAAAGACTAAAGGTCAGATCATTTTGATGGAATTTTCGATCCATTAGATCTCTAGAAAAATAGCCAAGAGTGTCATTCATCCATCCCATATTCCATTTGAGATCAAACCCAAGACCTCCTAAAGAAACAGGTCTAGTCACCCCTTCGTAGGAAGAAGACTCTTCTGCAATCATCAAAACCTCAGGAAAATGGTCGTGTACTACGCTATTGAGCCTCTGCAAAAAAGAAATCGCCTCAAGATTCTGTCTTCCCCCCTCTGCATTGGGAATCCATTCCCCCTCCTTACGCCCATAATCAAGATAGAGCATAGAGGCGACAGCATCGACCCGGATTCCGTCAATATGCATTCGATCCAACCAAAAAAGGGCGCTTGCGATCAAAAAATTACAAACCTCGGAGCGGTCATAATTAAAAATCGCCGTGTGCCAATGAGGATGCATCCCCTTACGAGGGTCTTCATGTTCATAAAGGCACGTCCCATCAAATCGATTCAATGCGAAATCATCGGTAGGAAAATGCGCTGGAACCCAATCGAGAATCACGCCAATCCCATTTTGATGCAGCGTATCGACGAAATATTGAAAATCTTCCACCGTCCCATAGCGACTTGTGACAGAAAAAAACCCCGTCACTTGATACCCCCAAGATTCATCGAGAGGATGCTCCATGATCGGTAAAATTTCTATATGGGTAAAATGCATCTCGCGCGCATACTGTGCCAGCTCATCTCCAAGCTGCCGATAGTTGAGAACTTGAGAGCCAAGGCGGCGCCACGATCCTAAATGCACTTCATAAATGCGCATCTGTTGCTGTTTATTTGCCTTTCTGCGAAAGATCATCCAGACCTGATCTTGCCAAGAATAGGTGTCGACAGAGGTGACAATAGAGACCGTAGAAGGTCTCAATTCAGAAGAAAAAGCCACAGGATCGCTTTTGATCCGCAAATACCCCTCGCGAGTCTCGATGACAAATTTGTATTTTTCCCCCACCCCCAAGTGAGGAACAAAAATGGCCCAAACGCCAGAAGATCCTAAAGATTCCATCGGAGTTGCTGAAGGATTCCAGTCATTGAATTCTCCAAACAAAAAAACACGCTGCGCATTCGGTGCCCAAACAGCAAAATGCACCCCCTGAACACCCCCCTGTGTTTGAAGGTGTGCCCCTAAAATTTTATAGAGACAATAGAGCTCGCCTTTTTGAAAAAGGGAAAGATCGGCTCCTGTAATCATCTCTTTCGATCCTCAAACGAACGTGTTTTGTGAAAACAATCTAAAAA
>CAIPFQ010000155.1 GCA_903864395.1 uncultured Chlamydiae bacterium
ATGAATACTCGGGTAAGGTAGCCGGAGAAGTTTTTTCTAAGATAAAAATTCCCGAAACGGTAATTATCGTCGGGCCTAATCATACAGGCAGGGGACTCATCTAGCTTAGCGAGAAGCTCAGGCAGAGAAAGCTTTGGGTAATCTCCATGCCAGCGCAAGCAGGCGTCCATTTTATCTTCATGGGGCAAGTCATCGACAAGGGGGGCGATCAATCGAAAAATGCGCGCATCGCACGTTTTTTCTAAACTTTCAATCGCATGGGATTGTGTCTTCTGATTGCGACTGTGGAGCGCACGGACGAGAAGATCCGGGTCTTCAATCGATCCTGCCGCCCCAAGTAAATGAATGATCGAGTCGATCACCGACCGATAGCCTGAGAGGAGGGCGTCTTGAAGCATTTCAAGATCATAGAGAGGGTATTGGGATTGAATTGTGTGCCCGAAGTAAAAGTAAAAATAAGCCCTCTCAATTTCAATGTCGAGAATATCGATGAGGTTGGCTTGAAGCTGAGGCGCGGAGAGCCGCCCCAAAATTTTGCCCGAAGAGATGCGCGCTCTTTCAGGCAAAGAAATATCCTTTGTGATAGAGAGGAGAAGCGGAATGATTTTTAGTCCCATTTGAACAATGATCGCCTCTGTTCGCCTTCTTTCGCTGGGGCGAAAATGAATGCTTGCTAAGAGAATTTCTTTGACCGTGGTGGAATCGGAAATTTTTCCGAGAGCATCGATGAGATGGAGCCGAAAAAGATTGTCGCGAGAGGCTTCCAACTCTTCAATCAGCCGGGTCGTGTGGCGGCTAAATTCTTTTGTCGCGACGCGCGCTATACAGCGAGCCGCTGATTGCTTGACGAGAAGTGCATCGTGCGCCAAGAAGGGGAGCGCTTTTTCTCCAGCTTCCACGGTGCCCTCTTCCGCGAGCAGATCGAGGGCCATGCTGATCTCGTCGATGCGGCTCGACTTGAGCATAAGGTCTGTTTTCTTTGCTGCAATGGTTTGGTTGAGGGCGGCATAGTCGATCAATGGATTTGCGCAAGATTGTCTTAGTGTCAAGATGGCGGAGGCGCGCAAAACAAGATCGGAATGATCGAGCTCTTCCTCCGCCTGCTCCAAGAGAAGCCTTCTTTTTTTCGCTAAATAATAGTTCGCTCTTTTGGATAGTTCTGGGAATTTTTCGCTGTCAATCCATTGACTGACCAGTTCAATGACTCGGGAGGCCTCGGCAAAGGGGCTCGCGTCTAAAAGGCGAAGGAATTGAATGCGCGAGAGGGTGCCTAGTTTTTTTCCTGCCTGGATAATTTCTGGCAAGATAGAAGGATCGCCTAACTCTAATAGAGCGTCGATCGCTAAAAGCTGCATTTCTTCTAACGGGGATTTAAGCGCGCTAAGAATGTCTCTTTGCGCCTCTTTTTTATCGCGCCGCGTCATCAAAGTGAGCCAGTCTCTCAATCTTCTCTCGAAGTGGATGGCGTTTTCCTTAAGATTGCTCAAAATTGCCTTTGAATAGATCACTCGAATGATGCCTGCAAGAACCACTGTGCATAGAGTCAGAAAAAACCCTAGCCAATGAGTGCCGTGTTGAATGGCTAAAATCAGCAGTCCGCTCAAAAACATGCCAGTATGTTCGAAAAAGGAATCGTTAATGATTCTTACCTTTGACTTAAGTTTTGAAGGCACGGCGTTGGATAGAAGATTAAAACAGTTGTCCTCTACAGTAAAAAGGACGCCATCGCACGCGATCAGACCAAAGACGGCAAAAGCGATCCCATCGCCAAAAAACCAGCCTAGGTAGACGGCTAGAAAAAAGAGGGGCGTGATTAGGATGGCGTTATTAATTCCCGTTCTTCTTACAAATCGGCTGTAGAGGAAAAAGCCGACGAGGATATTGCAAAAAGAAATGATCGCGCGGCATTTGCCTAAAAATGCGGCGATTTCCCCTTCTCCTCCAGACAGTTGCCGTCCAAAGGAGGCCATATAATTAAATTCGGTCACGGTCAAAAGAAATTGGATAAATAGGCTGAGAAGTAAGAGGACAATGGTAAAGCGGGAGTTCAAGATGAGGCGCACGACGGAGGCAAAAGAATCGCGGCTTCCAGAAAACACGCCTTCGACGTTGTCGTCATGGACGGCGGTCGATTTTTTCGCGATCCGTCTTGCCTCGCAAAGGCCGCCAAAAATCGAGAAAGCAGCAACAGATAATAGACCAGGGACTCCGATGACGTCATAGAAAAGGTTGATCGTGGTTCCCCCAATCATCGCCCCGAAAAAGTAGGCCGCGCTGTAGATGGAATAGACTCTTTTAGCGTCCTGGAGGTCGTGATACTGGTCTGCGAAGGTCCAAGAGACGGTGAGCATAACGACAAAGAACATGCGGGAGGCGACCTTCATCCCGTACCAAAAAAATTCTGGAGGGTTGCACCCAAAAAGGATGGCTGAGCCGATACAGACAAGGACGCCGAAGCTCATAACGATGGTAAGGATTCTGTAGGGGCTTGTGATCCTGAGGCAGTAAAGAATGAGCGAAGAGGTGCAGATCATTCCAAGGGCGGTAGACATGTAGGTAAAGGGAAGAAAATCTG
>CAIPFQ010000156.1 GCA_903864395.1 uncultured Chlamydiae bacterium
ACAAAATCTGAACCAGAAATCGAAAAGAAAGGACGATCCGCTTCCCCCGCCACAGCCTTTGCGATCAAAGTCTTGCCTGTTCCTGGAGGCCCTACCAATAAAACACCTTTTGGAATCCGCGCGCCGAGCGCAGTGAATTTTTGCGGATCTTTTAAAAAATCGACAATTTCGGAAAGTTCTTCTTTCGCTTCATCCGCCCCAGCCACATCTTTAAACGTAATTTTATTCGTCTCTTTCGTCATGAGGCGCGCAGGAGATTTTCCAAAATTCATCGCGGAAGAACCCACTCCTTTCATCTGACGAGAGAAAATAAAATACAAAAATAAAATCACCAAAATAACAGGGAGAATGGTGAACAGATAGTTAATGTAGTTAGGGGATGGTTCTTCGCTTTTAAATGTTTTTTCAAGCACAGTATTTCTCGGCTGATCAGGCGCTCGAAACGCAAGTCCTTTATTCGAGGAAAAACTCTCCCATTCTTGCTTAGCTCCGGCAAACCAATGCCCAAACACTTCTGAATCTTGTTTTTCTAAAGCGCGCGTCGAGAGCTCTTGATTGTTAAAAAACCAGATGACGCTAGAAACTTTTTCTCGCGCTTTATCCAGAAAAGTCAGATTATTATCCAATTGATGCGAAATCGCATCATATTGCTGCGCAATCTCCACATAGCTGCGCACCGCTCGAAGCTGGGTAAGACGAACCCCCTCTTGCTCTTTGCCTAAATCCCCCAACAAAGCACTCAACTGCGCAAACCCTTTTTTATAAAGAGCGAGCTGCTGCTCCAAAGGAAGTTCCTCAGCTGTGGCTAATTGCGCATCCAGCCCTTTTAAATCTTGTTTAATAGACTCAGTGCCAATGCCAAGCACAGGAGAGCGCAAGAGAGACACGAGATCGCGAAGGTCGCGCCCTGCGGCATCCAGGCTATCTGCCGTCTGCGTCTGCGCGGCAAAATTCAATGTTTTTTGCAAAATCGGCAAACTGACGACCGCTCGATTCGAAAGGGTTTGCATCACAATCGAATTGCTTCTATCGAGCGTATCAAACGAAGAGCCGACAACCATATACCCAGAGCGGGGCAAATCTTGCCCGCGAATCCGCAAATAAAGATCAGCCGCTTCGCGAACATTTTTTTGCGCAAGATCCAAATCCCCAGAGAGTCTCTCTGTCTCAGCGCGGAATCGGTGATTTTCGTCGAGAAGCTCTAAATAATGATAGCGATTCACATTCTCCTCGGAAAGATCCTCCTTGAAGCGCCCCGTAAACGTCACTAAATTATCGTTTTGGGCAATTTTACGATTTTCTTCAGGAACTGTCAGCCCTAAATTCATAAGAGGCTCGGCTTGATGACTAAAAGAAACTTTTCCCATAGGCACCCGATTAAACGCTTGGATGCCAAAGATCAAAAGAATCCCCGCTAGGATAAATAAAAAAATCCCCCCTGGGATGCTTTTTTTTGGATCAGGTTTCAAGTTAGCCATAACTGCCTTGCTTTGTTGGATTTATAGTATTAACAGTGGTAATTAAACCAGGTTTCTCTGAAAAAGTAAAGAACAAACCACCCAGTCCCCATTTCCTGACATATCAGAAAGAGCCTATTTTGTCTCTTTACGGCTTATTCTCTTGTTTTAAAAGGATTTGCAAAAAAACAATACAACCATTTTTTACTTCCACTCGATCTGAAAAACGGCGCCGAGTTTCTTTTTTTAGCGCAAAATCAAGAATTTTTTCCATCGCTTCGCGGCTTAAAAAGAGAGCCTCCTCTTTCGCCCATTTGCGCAAAAGATGACGTGCCTCTACGCGCTCCAAGCCCTCTACAGAGCCAATTTTTGTATCGCCTTCCGCGCAAAGAGAGCGCCCTTCTACTTTTTTATCGAGATACTCCTTCAGCTCTCGGGACCTGCGCGCGTGAAATAGCAGATTGTCAAAAACCTCTTTGCCAAAACTTTTTGTGAGCCAAGGCAAAGTCTCAAGCCGCAGACGCGCCCGCAAATAGGCTGGATCAAAATTCGTAGAATCGATCAAAGAGACCAACCTCTGTTGATCTAAAAATTTTTCTAAAATCTTCTTAGAGATCGATAATAGGGGGCGCCAAAGAGTCATTCCATAAAGGGAGGAAACAGGGTCGATCCCAGAGAGATGCGTTAAATGAGCCCCCTCCAAAATGCGCTTTAAAACAGTTTCAGCCACATCCCCTGCCTGATGCCCAAGAAGAAGCGCTTGAAAAGGATGTTTTTCAAAGAGACTTTTAAAGAAACAAAGTCTTGCCTCGCGCGAGACCGACTCCCCCATCGGATCAATTCTAACGCTATAAAAAGGCAACCCGAGCGCTTGCGCCTCCTGTGAAAGCACCAAAGCCTCGCTTTCACTCTCTGGACGCCATCCATGATCTACGTGAGCGATATGCAGAAGGGAGCGACAAGGCGTTTTAAGGAGAGCGTAGAGAAGAGCCTTTGAATCGGACCCCCCTGAATACCCCACGAGAAGAGGGCTTTTCGCATCCCAATAGTTTGCAATGAACTCAATAACACAGCGCATTCTGGAGATTATATAGACAGTGAGGTAATCTGGGAACATGTTTCCCATTTTGTGGTGCTACGTACTGAAAAGTTATTTTAAAGTTTTTTTTCTCTGTCTTTTTTCTTTTGTTGCGCTCTTAATCGTCTCGCGTTTCAAAGAGATCGCTAAGTTCACAGCCCTTTCTGGGAGCTGGTCGAAAACTGTTTTTTTTGTCCTCTGCCAGATCCCCTTTATCATTCCTCTTGCGATCCCCGTTTCAGCGCTTGTAGCCTCTTTTCTTCTGGCGCAAAAAATGAGTCAGACACAAGAGCTCTCCTCTATGCGAGCCGCCGGCCTTTCCCTTAGCACCTTGTTTTTTCCTTTGGCCCTCGCCGCGATAGGACTGTCTTTAGGAAATCTGTGGATGAGCGCAGAGCTTGCCCCTGTTTGTTGGAAGAGAGCAAAAGGACTGTTCTATGAAGAAACTTCATCGAATCCTATTTTCCTCATACAGCGTCAGAGC
>CAIPFQ010000157.1 GCA_903864395.1 uncultured Chlamydiae bacterium
AAACAAAGAGAGAGAGAGAGGATTTGAAGTTTGTTCATGTGAATCTAAGGAAAGGGTAGAGAGGTAAATATTTTCTTGCAATCGCTTTTCTCCTCCTGCTTAACTCGTTCTTAAATCTCAGATTGAAGATTATTTCTCAGCATCCTATACTCGCATCAAAAGCATATCACAGATTTGGGAAAAACGCATGGCCTACTTAAAAGATTTTCGAGAAAGAATTCAAAATAACGACTACCCGGGATTTTTAAAAATCTGGGAGGAATATTGTTACGGCGATCAACCCGACGGAGAAGAGATTATTGCCACACTTGAGGCTGTAAAAGCCTCGGAGCTGGCTAGGCACTTTGGTTTGCACGTCGAAAGAGTTCTTCCTCTTTGGAGATCTCTCCAAGACCCCGACCATGCTCACAAAGTCCTTCGGCTCGTCCTTGATTTACAGACGACCCATAGCGAGGAGCTCGCTGATCTAGCGACAGAATACCTAAAAGAAAAAAACCCAGAAGATCCTCTTATCCATGAAAAGTTACGCCTCGTGGGGCTTAGAAATCGAGAGCGCTTTCAATCGGCCATCCGCAATTTCGAGCTGCTCTCTCACATGAAAAAAGGGAATTTTGTTTTCCATACAGCTGGCTGGGGCACAGGGGAAATCATCGATGTCTCGTTAGTCAGAGAAGAAGTTTCGATTGAGTTTGAACATGTCATCGGGCCGCAGCATCTTTCTTTCGAAAAAGCCTTTAAGACACTGCTTCCCCTCGATGCTCTCCACTTTTATGCGCGCAGATTTGGGGATCCAGATCTTTTAGAAAAAGAGGCCAAAGAATCCCCCGTTGAGGTCGTTCGAATGGTTTTACGCGATCTCGGGCCTAGGACAGCAGGAGAAATCAAAGATGAACTCTATGACTTAGTCATCCCTGCGGAAAGCTGGAATCGCTGGTGGCAAGGAGCCAGAGCTCGGCTCAAAAAAGATACAAAAGTTGAATCTCCTAAAGAGCTCAAACTCCCTTTCCGCTTGCGCTCTGAAGAGGTCTCTCATGAGCTGCTTTTCCATAAAGCTTTGGAAAACAACCCTGAAATCAACGCATCGATTCACATGATTTACTCTTTTTTGCGAGATTTCCCAGAAACTTTGAAAAATCAAGATTTTAAAAAATCTCTGATCTCACGCTTAAATGAAATGGTCTCTCTTGAAAGCGCAGGCATAAACCAAAAACTGCAAATTCTCTTTTTTTTAGAAGACCTTGGAGTTCCTCATGCAAAGGCTTCTGTCGTCGACCTGATGAAACTCTTAGAAAATGGAGAAGAGGTCGTCCGAACCATCGACATTCTCCCCTTCCAAAAAAGAGCTCTCCAGCACATTCGAGCTCTCTCTTCTCGTTGGGAAGAGATTTTCCTCGATCTCCTCTTCACGGCAGAACAAAATCTTTTAAGGGATTTTCTTTTGATCGAATTGGATACGCCAGCCACAGAAATCAACTTGAAGAAAAAGCTCAACTCTCTTCTTGTTCACCCTCTTTCCTTTCCCGAGATTGTTGTTTGGTATTTTCAAAAGATTATTGATAAAAAATCAAAAACTCCTTTTTCAGAGCCCGAGGGACAGAACCGATTTTTCGAAGGGCTTCTCATTCTTCTCGACTATTTAGAGAAAAAACCACAACATCGCGATTTAGCAAAAAAGATTATCGGTCTTCTCACAGCAAACCGCTATAAGGTCGTTCGAGATATTATGCAGCAATCAAGCCTTGATGAAGTCAAAGAATACTTGCTTCTTGCAACAAAATGCAGCACGCTGACAGATCATGACATTAAAATTTTTCATTCTTTAGCGGAGGTCGTGCATTCTTCTCTCGCGCGTTTAAGAAAAGAAAAAGACACCCCCTCTAAAAACGATGAAAACCTCATTTGGACAACCCAAGAGGGATATCAAAAGACCCAACAAAGAGTGCAGCATATCGCGACAGTGGAAACCGTGCTTAACGCGAAGGAAATTGAAGCTGCGCGGAGTTTAGGCGATTTAAGAGAAAATGCGGAATTTAAAGCGGCTCTCGAAAAAAGGGCTCGATTACAAGGAGAGCTCAAGCTCCTTTCAGATCAACTCGCTCGAGCGCGCGTCCTTCTGCCAGAAGATGTTTCCGTCGATGAGGTGGGCGTTGGAACTGTTGTTCATTGCGTAAACTCCCAAGGAGAACACCTAAAATTCACTCTTTTGGGACCTTGGGATGCGGATCCGGAAAAGAGAATTCTTTTTTTCCAGTCCAAGCTCGCTTTAGCGATGAAAGGGCACCCCGTAGGAGGTAAGTTTGAGTTCCAGGGAGAACAATTTACCATCACGGAAATTAACAACTATTTCAATCAGGAAAAATAATGCCCCTCTCCAACGAGCCCTCTTCGATCACATTAGTCCTTGCAAGCACAAATGTGCATAAAGTGCGCGAATTTCGATCTATGCTCAAACCCTATCAATGGATCGATCTTTTTAGCCTTCGCGATTTTCCTCAATATCAGCCGCCTGTTGAAACAGGGACTACTTTTGCAGAAAATTCCGAACTAAAAGCCCTTCATGCTGCGAGAGACTTAAAGAAGTGGGTTTTGGCGGATGATTCTGGGCTCGTCGTACCAGCCCTTAGCGGGGCGCCGGGGATTTATTCCGCCCGATTCGCAGGGAGCGATGCAACCGACGCGGACAACCGAAAAAAACTTCTCAAAGAGATGCATTCTTGGTCAGGGGAAGCGCGAAACGCTTATTTCGAATGTAGTATTTCTCTGTCCTCTCCAAAAGGCTTGGAAAAATCAGCCAGTAGCATCTGTGAAGGAGAGATTCTTTCCGCCGAGCGAGGTGGCGGAGGGTTTGGTTACGATCCTCTCTTCGTGAAGCATGGGTATAGCAAAACTTTTTCTGAGCTAGAAGAGGCGATCAAAAACCGCATTTCTCATAGAAGAAAAGCCCTAGATAAAATCATCCCCTTCTTAGAATCGCTTCTGGGGCAGGCTTAGTGCAATTTCTTCTTGATGGGTACAACATTCTTTTTACCCTCCAAGAATCCAACGCGTCTTTAAAACTGCGAAGAGAGCAAGTGGTCGAGTTTTTTCAACGAAAATTTAAGCTTTGTCATTTCACTGGAATCCTCGTATTCGATGGAAAAATTCGACGCGATGAAGAAAGTGGTCGCAACTATCAAAGCCCCCTAGAAATTCGCTATACTCCGCAAGGAGAGAGTGCAGACGCCTACATCGTGCATCTTCTCGAAAGAGATCCTTGCCCTAGGCAAACTACGGTCGTCACGAATGATCGAGGCCTTATCGCCCATGTGCGCTCTTTAGGGGCAGAGATCATGAGCCCCTCAAAACTCGTTCAAAGATTAGTAAGAAAAAAAACAGACGCATTCCCCAAGGAGCTTTCGGATTCCCCTAAAAATATCGAACGGCTGAACGAAATTTTTGAAAAAAGACTCAAGGAAGATTTTTAGCTCGAAGAGGCACTCGGTCTATCAGCTGAAAAAGCTCTAAAAAGGCAAGCCACCCCATGGCGACAAAGGCGCAAAATAAAATCGGGGGCAAGGAACAATGAAATACCAACCCAACTAAAACAGCAAATTGGAGTGCTGTTGTCACCTTGCCCCAACGCACAGAGCGAAAAACAATGGATTTCCACCGTTTTCGCATAAGCATCATCAAGCCGTATAACACAAGAAAAACATCGCGAGAGAGCATAGCGGTTAGCCCCCAGGAGAGAATTTTTCCTTCGCTATAAAAAATGAAGAGGGCAAAATAAACAAAAAATTTATCCATGAGGGGGTCAAGAATAGTTCCAAAAAGCGTTGTTGATTGATAACGCCTAGCGATATACCCATCAACCCAGTCACTGAGTGCCGCGAGGACAACCGCCCAAAAACGAAGAGTTTGACTCTCACTAAGAAATAAAAAGGCCAATGGCGCACGAATAAACGAGACACTATTCGAAAGAGAGAGATGCAACCTAAACCCCTTCTCTCACTAACTGAGATTCGAGGGCTCTTTCCTTCTCATCTTCAGGAATATTTTTCTGGCTAACAAGAGCATCGAATTTTTTCCCAAGAGCCACCACAGCCAAAGCCCAACACAACACAACGACAAGAAAAATAATACCAACATAAAGGGCACTTGCAGCCACAGTGGAAAAAATAATCAAAAGCCCTTGGTGAATCACAGAGCCACCCGATTTCCCAATCCGAGAGCCAACCCCATCAATGACCGCTTTCCCTTTCACCCGCGATTCAGGATCAAGAGGAATAAAGGCCATCTCTTTCGTCGCATCAAACAAGGTGTATTTGCAAGCTCTTCCCATCGCCTGGTGAAGAGAGCCAAAGGCAATACTGAGCATCAAAGGAGTGGTGCCTAAAAACCCACCGATCCAAGAGAACCCTAATACATCGGAAAGAGTTAAAAAA
>CAIPFQ010000158.1 GCA_903864395.1 uncultured Chlamydiae bacterium
ATCAAAGAGAATTTCAAAAAGCGCAAAGTCGAGCTAACGCAACACTTCATTTAACGCCGCCACAATCCTTTCCTGATTCGGAAGCGTTTCTCTTTCTAAATGCTTTGAGTAAGGCATTGGCGTTTCTTTTTGGCAGACCCGAACTAAAGGCGCATCCAAATCATCAAAACAATGCTGTTGAATTTGAAAGCCGAGCTCCGCCGAAATTCCAGAAAAAATATGCCCCTCTTCAACAAGAACACAGCGGTGCGTTTTACGCACGGACGCAGCCACAGTCCCAATATCGAGTGGCTTCACTGTCCGAAGATCAATGATTTCCACCGAAACGCCTTGCTTGGCTAACACATCAGCCGCTTGTTTGCAGAACTTTAACATGCGCGAATAAGAGACAAGCGTTATATGGCGCCCTTCTTGCAAAATTTTGGCCTTGCCGATCGGCACCAAATACTCTTCCCTCGGAATTTCCATCGTATCGCCATAATCTAGCTCATTTTCGAGAAAAATCACTGGATTTCCAAACCGTATTGCAGATTTCAACAACCCCTTTGCATCATACGCATTGCTCGGCGCTATCACAACAAAACCCGGCAAATTGCCATAAATGGCCTCTACGCAATGAGAGTGCTGGCAAGACACTTGCGCCGCAGCCCCATTGGGTCCTCTGAAAACAATCGGCACTCTGTAGCGCCCCCCAGACATATAAAACACTTTACAGGCATTGGAAATCAATTGATCTGCTGCGACAAAGGAAAAATTCCAACTCATGAACTCAACAATCGGCTTTAGACCCGTCTGCGCAGCGCCAATGGCGAGCCCGACAAAGCCGTTTTCTGCAATCGGCGTGTCAATCACCCTTTTGGGGCCCCACTTCTCCAGCATTCCCTTCGTGACTTTATAGGCGCCGTTATATTCTGCCACCTCTTCGCCCAAAATAAATACCCGAGCATCGCGCGCCATCTCTTCATCCATCGCTTGGCGTAAAGCCTCCCGAATCTCCACCCGCTGCATGGCCATTATTGACTCTCCTTCGGCGCAAAAACACCCTCTTCCAAAGCCGTAAGATTTGGCCAAGGACTTTTTTCGGCAAACTCCATCGAAGCGATCGCGATCTCCCTTTGCTCCTTATCCATCGCCTCATAGGCCTCTTCTGTCAAAAACCCTTTTTTCATCAACGCATTTTTTAGCAAGAAAATCGGATCGCGTCCCATCGCTTCTTTGAGACACTCTTTTGTCCGATACAGAGCCGGATCTGAGATGGAGTGGCCGCGAAATCTCTCCGTCACCGCTTCAATGAGAATCGGCCTTGAGCTTTCAAGGCATTCTTGAAAAGCCGCTTGAAATCCAGCGTAGCAATTAAAAAAGTCCATTCCATCTAAGGTGTAGCATCGAATGCCATAAGCTTTCGCAAAATGCTCTCCAATCGGCTCGACGCATACGGCGCGCTTTACAGCCGTGCCCATGCCCCATTGGTTATTCTCAATGACATAGATACAAGGAAGATTCCAAAGGGCCGCTAAATTCAGCGATTCATGCACGGCGCCCTGCACCACCGCGCCATCGCCAAGAAAACAAAAAGAAGCTTTTCCTTTTTGCTCTAAATATTTAATTGTAAACGCCGCACCCGTTGCGATGGGCACATGCCCCCCCACAATCGCAAGACCGCCAAGCAGGTGATCGGCATACATATGCATCGAGCCGCCGAGCCCCTTGGCAATCCCCGTCTCGCGTCCAAATAGCTCAGCCATCATCGCATTGGGCGATGCTCCCAAAAGAAGCGCGAGGGCATGGCATCTATAAGTCGTTGTGTACCAAGACTCTGCACCGCAAGCGGCGATACAAGCCGTCTGAATGGCCTCTTGGCCAGCATAAGAGTGATAAAACCCCCCCACTTTTCCTTGTTGGTAGGCGGCCTCGCCTCTTTGTTCAAAGTTGCGAATTAAAAGCATTTGCCGAAGAGCTCCAAGCAAGCGCTCCCTCCCTATCGCGGCAAAAGTTTTTTCGAAGTCAGCTGAAAAAAATCGGTGCATGGTCACATCCCTAGCGTCAGGTTACCCTAAATACAGGCGAGTGTCAACCCCCACCCATCATTGGAAGACCTGCTCCATGGCTTGGAATGATATGAGGATTGTTCGTAACGGGAACCGTCCGAAGACTTTCCTCATCATCTTCGTTAAATGTTTGAAAACAGCCCGCGAGGACAAGGAAAGACACAATAAAAAAACGCATGAAAACACCTCCAGGGTACTCCTGGTAGTGTAGCACGGCGATAAGAAAAATTGAAGAAAAAAGCGCAATCATGTTTTATAGAGTCTAAGACCATGAAAAAGAGAACCATTTATTACGATACCGAGACAACAGGGGTGCGAGCCGGGAAGGATAGGATCGTGGAGCTGGCCGCGTTCGAGCCCTCTACGGGGGGGGATAGAACCTTCTGCACCTTTATCAACCCAGAATGCCCGATCCCCCCAGAGGCGAGTGCCATCTCTGGCATTACAGATGCCATGGTGGAAGGGGCTCCTCTCATCCAAGAGGCTCTCGCCAATTTTGTTGAGTTTTGCGCAGGCGATGTGGTTCTTCTTGCCCATAACAATGATGCTTTCGACAAGCTTTTTTTAGAATCTGAATTTCAAAGAGCGAACCTTCCCATACCGCAGTGGCTTTTTGTCGACAGTTTAAAATGGGCGAGAAAATATCGTGCAGATCTGCCGCGCCACAGTCTTCAAGTTTTGCGAGAAGTCTATGGCATTGAAGCGAATCAGGCACACCGAGCGCTTGACGACTGCGTGGTTCTTTATCGGGTGTTTAGTCGAATGGTGGATGACCTCTCGATCGAACAGATTTTGGATCTTTTAGCGCAGAAGACAAAAATTCTTCGGATGCCGTTTGGCAAATATGCTGGAAAACACTTAAGCGAAGTGCCCGACAGTTATATTCGCTGGCTATCCACCAATGGCGCTTTGGATAAGCCTGAACATACGCAGTTAAAAGACACTCTCACAGCCTTAGGAAAACTCTCTTGAATATTGCAATTATTGGATGTGGATACATCGGATCAAAAGCTGCGGCTCTTTGGGTAAAACAAGACCACCATGTTACAGGGACAACACGAAGCCCAGAAAATCTCGAGGGGCTCTCAAAAATCGTTGCAAAAGGGCTAATTTTTCGAGGGACGGATGAAGAGGATCTTCGCGGACTCATCGCAAATAATGAAATCTTGCTTGTCACCATCGCAGCCGATAGCGCAGAGCACTATGAATCCACCTATCTAGACATGGCGAAACTCTTTCGAAGCCTCGCCCTAGAAATGAACGCGCCGCGCCAGTTGATCTACACTAGCAGTAGCTCAGTCTATGGGGATCACCACGGTCTTTGGGTCGATGAAACGAACGAAATCAAGCCCTCTCTTCAAACCGGAAAAATTTTGGTCGACACAGAGACTACCTATCTTTCTCTCGAAGAGATTGGGTGGAATGTTTGTATTCTGCGGCTCGCTGAAATTTACGGCCCTGGCAGGGCCTTATCGCAAAAACTGAAAAAACTCGAAGGGCGTTCCATGCCTGGATCAGGAAACCAATACACAAACATGATTCACGCGGATGACTGCGCCGCTGCGATTCATTTTGCCTCTCAGCACTCTCTCGAAGGAGTTTTTAATCTTGCGGATGACGATCATCCCACACGCAAAGAATTTTACGAGGGGCTCGCCAAACGGTTCCATCTCAAGCCTATACAATGGGATCCAAATCTTCCTAGCTTCCATGGAGACAACAAACGAGTTTCGAATCACAAGATCAAATCCAAGGGATTTTCTCTCATTCATCCTCATCGTACATTCAACTAAAAGGTTGACCACAAAGAAAGAAAAAGAAAAAGAGAGAAAGAAAGTCAAGGCAATTAAGCACGCATACGCCGAATACCATCCTTAAGAGTTTTGACATTAAAATTAATCAAAAGACCACTCGATATTCGCCTAATTTCAGGTAAGACAATAATTGCGATTCATGAACCCCTAAGACAGCACTCACGGATTTGATTTCAACCACGACCTGGTTCTCTACAACTAAATCAAGACGATATCCACAATCGATCATAACATTCTTATACAGAATAGGAAGAAATTTCTGACTCTCCACTTTTATTTGTCTGAGAAGCAGTTCGTGGAGAAGGCAGATTTGATAAGCGGATTCAAGCAATCCAGGTCCTAGAGCGCGATGAACCTCGATTGCAGCACCGATAATGTTACTTGTTAGCAGATCAGCATCATCCCCCACAACAGGAAACTTGCTATTAACGATAGAATCCATAATTTCTGTTCCTGTTTTATTTCCTCTGTGGTGTCTGTCTCTGTGGTTTTCTTCTTCCTCTCTTCTCTCCTCCCTTCTATTTCCTCTGTGGTTAAATTTTACAATACATTGAAAAATTAAGCCAAGAAAAACCAACAACTAGCTCCGTGGTCAAATTCCAGGAAATACGAATAATTAGTTTAAAATAAGATCAAAATAGTTCTACGAATTTACACAATTCCAGCATAAATCTATAATCAACGTTTCTTTGCGAGAACATTTTCTCACAAAAGAGAAACGCGAAATTTCGCGTCTATATGGATTTTCATAAAGAATCCTAAGCTCGACTTTGCAGCTTTTGTGGGCTGCCTGCCTTGGCTATTTGCCCCCGGACGTTCGACCTATGGTCGAACTGGGCGATTATTTAAATCGGGAAGGGGTTTTTAACCCCTTCCCGATTTAAATAACGCCCCCGAGAACAAATCTCCCGAGGCATCCAACCCAAAAAAGTTGCAAAGTCGAGATACACAGCATTTAGGCCATCGTCCGAAGGTTGTATTGTGACTTCATAACAGCCAGAGATACGCTTATGCTTTTCTTTTAGCCTGCCGACTCTCTCGAGTATTTTTGTGTATTTTTTCTGTCC
>CAIPFQ010000159.1 GCA_903864395.1 uncultured Chlamydiae bacterium
ATAGGTGAGCTGAGATAGAATTTTTAAATATTCAGCCTGAGCCTCTTCTGGACCTCCAATCATAAGAACGATCCGAACGGGCAGATGGTCTAGGGCGTTCCATTCGATGCTTTGCTTGCTTTGAATTCCAATCGCGATAAAAAAATCGGAAAAATTTTGCATCTTTGCATGAGGGATGGCACCCCCTAATCCAATCCCCGTGGAAACCACCGTTTCCCGTTGAAAAATCGCAGTTCGAAAAAGTTTTTTATCAGGCAACTTTCCCTCAGCGTCGAGAATCTCTACAAGGACATCTATCGCCTCATCGCGCTCCTTGGTTTCAAGAAATACAACAAGCCGAGAATCTAAGATCTGAGAAATTTTCTTCAATTTCTTTTTCTTTAAGGGATTGAAAAGATCCAGCTTAAAAGGATTAATGCATGCCAGTGTGGCCAAATTTCCCCTCGCCCCGTTGTGTGGTGGATAATAAAACATCCTGACAATGAAACTCCGCTTGCGCTACAGGAGCTAGAACAAGCTGAGCGATCCGCATCTTAGGAGAGACTTGAAAAGGCAACTTTCCATGATTGATCAAAATAACGCAAATCTCTCCTCGATAATCGGCGTCGATGGTTCCTGGCGCATTGAGAACCGTCACCTGATGCTTCGCGGCGTAGCCGCTGCGCGGGCGTACCTGAATCTCGTACCCTTGAGGAATCTCAACGCGAACGCCTGTGGGAATAATCGACGATGAGCCAGGCTCAATTGTCAATGAGGTGGAGATGTTGGCATAAATATCCGCCCCCGAAGAAGAGGGTGTCGCATAGGTAGGAAGAAGAGAAGGTTCAGAGACCTGAACTGGAACTAGAATTTTGCTCTGCATAATTTGTTTCTAAAAGCCTTTGTAAACGGTGAGACATTTTTTGTACAAGCAAATCGTTCTCCAAGCCTCCTGAAAGGACATTTTTCTTTGCAGGCGCTTTGTTGCCTGTCATAAATTCCAAGAAAAACGCAAGACGAGCCCTTAGCTCGGCCCTTGGAACGATACAATCGAGCATCCCTTTTTCAAGGAGAAATTCCGATTTTTGCGCCCGAGGAGGCAGCTTTTGACCGATCGTCTGCTCTACAACGCGGGGCCCTGCAAAGGCGATCAAAGCATTCGGCTCAGCAATGATCACATCGCCAAGGGTCGCAAAAGAGGCCGTAACACCCCCCGTCGTCGGATTTGTGACAATAGAGATGTAAGGAACTCCCTGCTCGCCTAATTTCGCTAAAGCCGCAGACGTTTTTGCCATTTGCATCAAAGAAAGAATTGACTCCTGCATCCTCGCGCCTCCAGAGGCAGAGACGATCACTAAAGGAATTTTTTTAAAGCAAGCCAGTTCAATCAAGAGGGTCAATCTTTCTCCGACGACAGAACCCATGGAGCCCCCCATAAAAGAAAAATCGAGCACAGCGAGGGCGAGTGGAATTCCCTTGAGAGTACAGGTGCCCGTACAGATGGCCTCTGTGCGCCCTGTCTTCGTTATGGCCTCAGTTAGCCGTTCGGCATAAGATTCAGTATCAACGAATTGAAGGGAGTCAACCGACCGAATTTCAGTGAAAAGCTCTACAAAAGAGTCCTCATCTGAGAGTAAATCAATTCTTTGCTTGAGAGCGAGGCGGTAATGATAATCGCATTTTGGGCAGCAATTGAGATTTTGCTGCAGCTCATTGGCATGGATCAGCTCGGAGCATCCTGAACACTTGATCCATCCGCTAAATCCATCCTTCTTTGAAGTTTGGATTTTAATTTTTGGTTTACTTCGTGAAAATAATCCCATACTATGGTGCCATTATACCACAGCGCGCCAAAGGGATCAAGCCAAAGAGATAAAAAGGACGAATTATCTCGACTTTGCAACTTTTTTGGGTTGGATGCCTCGGGATATTTGTTCTCGGGGGCGTTATTTAAATCGAGAA
>CAIPFQ010000160.1 GCA_903864395.1 uncultured Chlamydiae bacterium
TGTGAATGCTTGCATGCTCAGGTATGATGATCAAACACAGAGCAATAGTCAATAAATATTTTTTATATCAATCTCCTGGAAATGCCGAAAAGAAGCCTGGGAATGTTTTCCAAGGACTCTGGACAACTTTTTAGCTAAACTTGTTTGCTCCACAGTTGTTTCATATGGTTCTTAGCCACATCCCCCTTTATTAGGGGGATCTTAGTTCCTTTGTCCAAAGGACAATTTACTACATCATACCGTTTATGCGCTATGTTTTTTTTTCACATACTCCCTGCTTTCTGGCCAGAACCAAACATACTTCCACATCCGCAGGCAGAAAGCAGCACGGGGCTCCCCCGTGCGCGCGCGCGGCCGCGCATGTATGCGCGCGACCCTTTGCCTACGTCACTATTGCCTTGAGGCATGATGAACCTCATAGGGAGTTCTGTATTGCAACGATTGATGGAGTCTTTGGGTGTTATAAAATCGAAAATAATTTTCCAGACCAACCCTAACTTCAGGGACACTTTGGTAATCGCGCAAGTACACGTCTTCATACTTCACCGACCTCCATAGCCGCTCTACAAAAATGTTGTCGAGAGCCCTTCCGCGCCCATCCATGCTGAAGCTCGTACTGGGGCGAGACAAACTTTAAAAAAAGTAGCGTTTTTGGATAATCTCGGCTAGAACATGTTCCATGCGTTTTTGGAGTGTCATAATACATAATTTCTCCTTCTTAGTGAGCTGAAGGGATGGATTCCCATCCGCCTCCTAAAGCTTTAATGAGTTGAATAGTAGATTGATATCGTTGCCCGAGGGTGTTGCTCAACGCCCTTTGCGCATCGATTTCCGCCATTTCTGTTCGAATGAGATCAAGTCGATTCGCAATTCCTTTTTCATAGCGCAGCTGAGAAATGGCTTTGATGTCTTGAGCCGTTTTTAGAGATCGATTGAGTGCCGAAAAGCTTTTTCCCTGCTGTTCTACATCGGCGAGGGCGTCTTCAACTTCCTGTAGAGCCAAAAGAATCGTATTTTCATAATCTCCTTTTGTCTTTTCAAATTTTGCAAAAGCGAGCTCTACATAGGAGCGATTGCGCCAGCCGTTAAAAATCACCTGCGCGATATTAGCTCCGATTTGCCAAAGCTTGCTGCTCCAATTTAAGAATTGGGAGAGGTCTGGACTGGAAAAGCCAAGGGAGCTCGTAAGGCAAATGGAAGGGAAGTAAGTGGCGTAGGCGACCCCGATAAAAGCATGAAAGGAGGCCATGTTTCTTTCTGCTTGAGCGACATCGGGACGTCTCAGCAGCATGGCGGAGGCGATTCCTGGGGGAATTGACGGAGGCTCTTTCCAAAGGGGATTGGGGGCGATTTTAAATTCAGGCGCAGCGACTGCGACCAAAACTGCGATGGCGTTTTCAAACTGTACGCGATAGCGGAGAGCTTCTTGGTATTCGGCCTCTATATCACAACATTCTTCCTGAATCGCCAGAAAATCGATTGCGCCCACAAGTCCGCTTGCATATCTTGCCTCTGTAATTGTGAGAGCGTTTTTTTTGAGCTCTAAATTTGCATGAATGAGCGCGATTTGGGTATCTGCAGCGCGCAAGTTAAAGTAGTGACTCGCAAGCTCTGCGCTCAATACTAGCATGGTAGCTCTTAGCGCCTCATCTTGCGCTTCCGCATAAATTTTTGCTGCGTTATAAACGCCTCGATACTTTCCCCAAAGATCGACCTCGTAAGCCATCGCCACAGGAAGTTGATAAATTTGTTCGTGAGCCCTTGTGATTGTTTTGAAACCCGGAAAAAGTCCTTGCGGAACGCCGTATAGCTCGATCAATTCATTGACGTTGTTGTAAATCGGATTTAAATAAGCCTGCGGATAAAGATCTGACTTCGCGATCCCAGCCATGGCTCTTGCCTCAGAGACCCGTTGAATGGCCACATACAAAGTTCGATTTTTTTCAATCCCTTGGCGCTCAAGAGACGCTAAATCGTCATCCTGAAAAACATCCCACCAATTTTCCACGCAGGCCCCACTCGCAAAGCTCTCCGAGGCAGCTTTCCACTCCAGCGGCGCCTCAACCATCGGTTTTTCATACTGAGGCCCTATATGACACCCAGTGAGAACGAGAAGAATCAAAAACAGAATGCGCATGTTTTTCTAGATATACCGAACTTCCAATGCTGTCAATTTTAAGGGCTTTAAGGGCGGAGCCCTTAAAAACCCGCCAAAGGACTTTGTCCTTTGGAAACCTGAACGTATAGGAAAAAGGCTCATACCTAACCTGGACTCCAATGAGATGCTATCAAGGTGGTGTATTAAGTACGGAAATGATTTGAAACACTGCGCGCCCACTCCTCCTCAACTCAACATAACATGTATTATCAGACGTTAAAAACTGTGTCACTCCTTTCAGGTTCAATGCATTACGGATACCAAAGGAACCAGTAAATACTTCAATGCGACTTAACTCATTGGTAGTCATTGTAATATATCTCCTCTCCATAAATGCCCTTCTTATTTTCGACTTTGCAACTTTTTTGGGTTGGATGCCTCGGGATATTTGTTCTCGGGGGCGTTATTTAAATCGGGAAGGGGTTAAAAACCCCTGCCTGGTTTAA
>CAIPFQ010000161.1 GCA_903864395.1 uncultured Chlamydiae bacterium
AGCACTTTGAATCACGCCCACGACTGGAATAGAAAGTGTTTTTTCGAGCGCCTCGAGCGCGTAGACAGACGCTGTAAAACAGGCGATGACGAGCAATTTTATGTTTTGTTTGGCGAGAAAAGAGGCGCATTCAAGAGTGGCTTGAACGATCTGTGACGCCGATTTATTGCCATAAGGGAGCCTTGCGCTATCGCCTAAATAAATCATATTTTCATGAGGAAGTAGCTGAAGAGCTTTTTGCATTACGCTCAGGCCTCCGAGGCCTGAGTCGAAAAAACCGATTGCATCGTGGGGAGATGGGGTCATTAATCGAGCGGGATTTTGAGTTCTTGGTCGACGACGATTAAATCTTTTGTGAGCTCGTTGAGTTTTTTTATCTTTTCAACTTTGGTGTGATGGGCGCTTGCGATTTTTTCTAAAGAATCTCCAGAGCGGACTTTATAAATTTTATAAGGCACTTTGAGCGATTTAGCCAAAGATTCAAGACTCCCTTTGATCTTTGCAAGCTCTTCAAAGCGGTGGTTTTGGGAAATAATTTCTCCTTCAAGCTCTTGAATCCGAGTTTTAAACTGGGAAAGCACAAGCGTTGTCTCGTTGGCGTTTGAGGCGATCTGCTGCCAGTTTCCCTGCGTCCCTTCTTGAGTTTTTTCAAAGGCGTTCCACTTCTTTTCTAAAGAACGAAGATCTTGCGCAATCGCTTCGAGTTTGACTTGTTGCTTTTCAATATCTTGCTGCTTGAGAGAGGCTAATGCATTTTCATAATATTTAATGCGCCCATCTAGAATTTGCAACTCTGTCTGAAAGCAATTGGTGTCGTGCCTTAAGTCATCTAATTCTGTTTGCACTTGATGAAGCTTGATCTCCCACTGATGCTTTTCATCGTGGGGTGAAGTTTTTAAGGGAGAGCAAGCAGCAGCAAGGATAAAGCTAGAAGAGAGAGCATTGTTCCATAGAAGATGTTTAAGGTTCATAAATTTTAAATTCAGATCGGCGGTTTGTTTTCCAGTCTTCGGGGGAATGACCGAGGGATGTGGGTTGTTCTTTGCCACGAGACACTGTGTAAATGCGATTGAGATCAATGCCCTGTTTGACTAAAAAAGACCGCACATAATTGGCTCGGCGCATACCAAGGGCGAGATTATAGCTGGCAGAGGCTCTTTCATCGCAATGTCCTTCGATGGTGAGAAGGGTTTTCGCATGTTCCTTCATATAAGTGGCGATGAGGGAAAGAACTTCGAGATCTCGCTTTTCCTTGATCGCGTATTCATCCGTATGAAAATGGACAGGTTTAAAAATAGCTTGTAGAGTACCGGATGGGGGATAAAATTCACTTAAGGAAGGAATTCCCTTTTGCCCAGGAATCCCTTTGGGTTGAGGGATCGCGCTCTCTAAGCTGGCTTGTGTGTTTTTTAGATCGGAATCTTGGAGAGGAATAAATTCTTCATCGTAGGGGCCCGTGAATTCTTCGTCGGAGGTCAACAGTCGAGACTCATATTCCTTTCCGAACACGGCATCGACACCGCGATGCATATAGCGACCAGCGGTTTTAAGATCTTCCCATGTCTGACTGCTATTGCGCATGCAGCTTGCGCTCAGAAGCAATAGAGCCACATAAATCAAATCATTCTTTCTCATATTCATTCCCAACAAATCCCTTCAAGGGATCTCTTTTACTGTAGCGCATTCTCGAGTTTCCCAACAAGGAAAACGCTTGAGCCCAGCGCCTTTTGTGAGAAGAATAGGCTCTTTTTGTAAGATCGAAAGGAGATAGAGCTCTGCGTTGCTGTCGCTTTCCGTGTTGTAAACGAGGTGTAAGCTGTCAGGCGCCCAGGCGGGATTTTCTTTGGTTTCTGCGCCGAAGGTCAGTTGGGATTCTTCTTCTGTAAGACAATCGTAAAGCCAGATTTGCCTCACTCCATCAGTTTTTGCTGCGTAGGCGATTTTTTTTCCATCAGGAGACCATGCGGGTGATGTGTTTTCTCGGTTTTTTACCGTGAGTCGCTTTGGTTTGGATCTCTGCGTATCTTTCGTCTGGGGAATATCCAGCAAATAAATGCGCGGCGAGCCATCTTTATCTGAGACAAAGGCAATCTGTGTTTCGTCGGGGCTGAATGTGGGCGAGGCGGTGCTTGATCTTGGCGCTGAAAAAATTTGGCGCGCCTTGGATTTTGTTCTGATTCCCTCTTCGAAATTTTGAATGAAAAGATCGGGCCTTCCCGTTGTGTCGGCGATAAAAGCGATCTTTTTTCCTGTTTTCGATACAGAGACGAGCGCTTGATTGCCCCGCAAAGAAACGATCGGATGCTTTTCTTCAGGATGCGCGAGAGAAGAGGCAAAGATCTTTGACTGCCCCTCGTTATTAAACACATAGAGAAATGGAGACTCGTTTCTTTGTTTTGGCAAAAAAACAGGCGATAGGCAGTACCCCTTTTCTTGCGTGAGAGGGCGAGCTCCCTCGCCATCTGCATCGCAAAGCCAAATTTCGGAGATCCATCCCAAGCCTTTTTTCTCAAAATTTTTCTCCCTCTGCGTATAAAGGATTCTGAGAGAGGCGATGCCTTCGATACCAAAAAGATCTTTATGCAAGGTGTCGGCGAAATGATGGATTGTTTTTCGATCGGTCGCTAGAGAGCGGGAGAGGGGCAGAGGAGGGTATGTTTTGGCGGATTGCTTGGCGATGTCAAAAGCTGTGATTGAAATCCGATTGTCAGCGCCATCAATGGCTAAAAGAAAGGAGACATTTTCTCGGGACCAAAGTTCGGCTTTGAATTTTTGCCTTAAATTTGTCCAATGGAGGCTCTCTTCTAATTCTGGGCGCAGAGGAAGTGTTCTGGCAAATCCTCCAAGCTTGAGATCGAGCTCTAAGATAGAGCGCAGTTCGTCAAAATAGCGCCAGTCCGCCTCTGATGAATCCGTATGGACTCTGCTGAGATAGATTGTCTTTTCTTGTTTTTGCGTGGGCAGACGTATTTCGAGGTTTTCCGCGCTTAAGGAAAAGGAAAGGAGGAAGAGACTAACTATCTTCAAGATTGCGAAAGGTGATCGTAAATTGGATTTGCGCTTCATTTAGGTTAAAGCCATTAAAGCATGGAAAGAGGATCTCTTGCAATCGTTTTTTGAGAAACTCGCTATTCTTTTGACTCTGTTCGCTCAAAATTTCGCAGCGAATCATCGCCCCCTCTGCATTGAGTGTAATGCGCGCGCTTACCTCACCTTGTTCGGGTAAAACGAGACTGTTTTTCAATAGAAGCGAGAGAGCCTCCCCATATTCAAGAGGCGCTGCTTCATTGAATGCGATTTCGATTGGTTTGGGAAGATTGAGAGGCTCTTTGGTGAAAACAGGGCTGAAAGCGAGCTTTTCGAGGGCTTTTAGGTTTTTTTCGAGCTCTTTGAGAGGGGAAGGGGCGGTTTTTTCTAGATCGATTGAGGCTTGGGGTTTTGCTTTGACAGAAGGTTTTGTTTTTGATGCTGCTATAGGCGCAGGCTTGGACGCAAGCATGGTCGGTATTTTGGGAGTCAATACAGTGCGCACGCAAAGAGCCGTTTTTTTAGGTCGAATCGCCCTTGATAAGGGGGCGAAAACGAAAAAGAGGATGAGGACGACATGGAAAAAGACTACGAGAGCACCGATTTTTTTTGAGGGGGAAAAATGCATTAGGGCCGCAGTACAACATCGAGTGTTTCAAAGCCAGAGGCCTCGATCGCATTTTTCACTTTTTGATACGTTTCAAAGTGCACGTGAGCATCAGGAATGATTTGGGGGGTAGTGGTTGGAGATTTTGCTTTTGCGCTCAGAAGCGTTTTTTCTAGGGCATCGAGAGAAATTTGTTTTCCTTGAAACCACAAAGTGTTGTCGGCGCGGAGGGTGATGGAGATGGGGTGGTTTTGAGGAGATCCTGTTTGATGAGCCCCTTTGCTTGGAGCGAGTGTGATGGAGTCTGTGTCGAGGAGCGGGGCGATCAGCATGAACGCGATCAAGACAATAAAGACCACATCGATGAGGGGAGTGAGGTTGATGGGCGATTCATCATCGGCTGGATTTTCCTCAAAGAGGCGTTTGTGTCGTTTGCGCATGGGGGGACTGCTTGTAGTGTATTTCGAGGGATTGTAACAAGGTTTGGGCAAAATTTTCCATATCGAGGCGAGCCTCTCGCAGAGCGTTTTTGAGATAGCTGTGTCCTATGAGGGCGGGGATCGCTACGATGAGACCTACAACGGTGGTGGCCAGTGCGAGGGAGATGCCGGAGAGCATGGAAGAGCTGTTCGTTAACCCTTTTTGATGGATTTGGGCGAATGTGAGAAGAATGCCCCATACGGTTCCGAGGAGCCCCAAAAATGGCGCTAAGGTAATGATGGTTGGCAGTAGAAAAAGATTTTTTTCCAATTGCTTTGTTTGACGCGTCATTGCGATATAGATTTGTGCTTCGATGGCGTCTAAATCTTCAGAGTGGAGAGCGGCGTGGGTGGCGGGGGCGTAAAAATGATTTTTGCTAAGGCGCTGAAGGGCGTGTTGTTTAACGCATTTATAAATTTCAAAAAAGGGATGAAGAACCTCGATTTTTTTTAAGATCATGGGCTTTGCATACTGAAGCCCCAAAGGATCTTTTTCAGAAAAGAGAGCTTCGAGCTCTTTGGATAGTTTTTGCATTTGAAAGAAAACCCAGCTCTTGTGAATGAGAATCCACCAAGAGAGGGAGGAGAGAAAAAAAAGAGCGCAAAAAATGGCTTTTCCGAGCCAGTCGGATTCTGTATAGGCAGAAACAAAGGGATTTGCTGTGCTTAGGAGATATGTGTTCATTTTTTTAGTAATGTATGACAAAGGAGAGCCTCGAGTCAAGGGGATGTTTTTTCTTAATCGAGAC
>CAIPFQ010000162.1 GCA_903864395.1 uncultured Chlamydiae bacterium
TATGGCTATGCAAAAATCTTCGAATGTCTATATGGGGCGTTTAGCGCATCGTTTGATGGCCACGATGGGCGATCTTTGGTATCGAAAAGCGCTGTACGATCTTTTTGGATTTGGAAGAAAGACTCTTTTGGAATTGCCTGCGGAAAACCCTGGACTGTTGCCCACGCCAGGCAATCTGCATCCAAACGGAAAACTCGAATGGTCTTTGCCCACGCCCTATTCTCTTGCGCTGGGCCATAATATTTTAGTCAATGCCGTGCAGCTTGTCCGTGCGTACGCTATTTTGGCTAACGGAGGCAGAGCCGTGCAGCCCCATATCGTCCGAAAAATTGTCAAAACAAACGCGAATGGAGAACAAAGTATTTTGATTGATCGCACGCATCTTCCTTTAGGCGCGCAGATTTTGGATCCTGATACAGCCAAACGCATTGTTCACAGTATGAAATTTGCAACGAAGGAAGGGGGAACCTCAAAGAGGGCGGATGTGAGGGGGTATACGGAGGCGGGAAAATCGGGGACGGCGGAAAAGGTGATTGACGGTGTTTATTCGCGCGATCGCAATATTTCTTCTTTTTTAGGGTTTGCGCCCGCAGAAAACCCCCGGTTTGTTCTTCTGGTGTCTATCGATGAGCCTGAAAAGAGATTTGTTCCAGGCGTGGGCAGGCACCAATTTGGCGGTGTGTGCGCAGCTCCCGTATTTCGAGACATTGCAGAGCGCGCTTTAGAATATCTCGGGTGTTCTCCCGATGACCCATGTGGATATCCTCAAGGAGATCCTCGTAGAGATTCTTCAAAAGCTGACTGGGCCAATGAGGTGCGAGCCTTGAAAGAGCTGTATGAAAAGTGGAATCAGTGAAACTCGACTTTGCAAAGTCGAGTGAAAAATAAGTAGCGGCTTTTTACTCATATTGTTAGAAGGAAAAAAAAGGAGTTGTTTATGGTTCCTCTGGAATTTTCTGTTTTTTTAGCAAGATTGTTTGGAATTTACTTACTGATTATGGCGGCTGATTTTTTGTTTCGTCGTCATGAAGTAGAAAAGGCTGTGAAAGATTTTGCCTCGTCTAAGGGGTTGCTTGTATTTTCGGGATCGAATTCTCTTTTCATAGGCTTGATCATTGTTTTAACGCATCCAGTCTTTGAGATGGATTGGCGCTTTCTCATCACTTTTCTTGGGCTTTTGATGATCCTTCGAGGCGTTTGCCGAGTGGCTTATCCTTCCTATTTTCAAAAGAAAATGGTTTCGTTTTTTCGCCGTGGCTACTGGGCAATTTTTACGATCCTTTTCGTTTTAGGCATGTATTTGAGCTATGTCGGGTTTCGCGACATGACCGTTTTGTAGAAAAATATCCGTGCTCCTCTCCGTCAAAATATTTGTTTTTCAATAGAGGGGGGTGTAATCCACGAGAAGGGGTGAGAGCTTTCTTCTTGAAATAATTTTAGGTAGGAATGGTACTCATAGATTCTTCCATAATTTTTTTGAGGATCTCTTTGTAGGCTGCCCGTTTAATTTCGTCCAACACGGCTGAGACTTTGCTGTCTTCTCGTGGGGAAGGATCTTTTTCCACATAAAGAGCCTTTTTTAGTTTTTTTGCGAACATCTCTTCGCGAGATGTATACAAAAACGCGATTTTGTATACATCTCCAGAACCAATGTATACAAAAAACGGGATTCTGTACACATCTAGCGAACGAGTAGCCAGAAACATAGAAAAATCAGAGCTACTTTTGCGCCGAGGATCAAAACGATTTTTTGAAAGTTTCTCTCAACAAATTGTTTAACGCTTTCCCCCCAAAGAGCCATTGCCCCCCCAATCAGCATAAAGCGAAGGCTGCGCGCTGCAAAGAGGGTTAAACAGAAGGGAAGAACACCGAGGTGAAAAACCCCTGCGCCTAAACTGAGTACCTTAATGGGGAAGGGAATAAGTCCTCCAAAGAACACCACCCAATGTTCATAGGCGTGAAAATGGGTGTAAATACGGGCGAAAGAGGCCGCAGAAATCAGATACGGAATGACATACGAAGCAATCATATCCCAAAGAAAATGTCCCAACAAATAACCACAGAGACCGCTTCCGACAGAAGCAATGGCTGCAATCGCGACGTAAAGAGGGATTTTCGAACGATCTTGAAAACAAAAAAACATGAGAATCGCGTCGAGGGGAATAAAGAGGATGATTTCTAGAAAAAATAAAAGTCCGATCCAAAGGGGAGCCATTGGCGATGAGGCTTTTGCGATAGCCCAGCTATGAAGTCGTGAAGGTTGGTGGGAATGCATTAAATCTATTATAACGCATTTTCCTTTTAAAGACGTAGATTAAAAACTCACTCAAAAAAAGAAGTGGTTCCATTTTCGTGTCCAACAATCACTGTTCGCGCAAGATTGAAAAAAAAGCCTGTATCCACAACGCCTGGAATAGATCGGAGAGCTCTGTCGATGACCTCTGGGTGTTCAAGAGTTTCCTTGAATGCAATGTCAAAAGTATAATTTCCGTTTTCAGAAAGCAACAGCTGCTGCCATCTATCCCTGCGCCAAGTGCCTGTAAATCCAAGCGCTTCTATTTTTTTTTCTGTCCAGGTTGAGCCATAGGGGATGATTTCGGCGGGGAGTTTGGCTTTTCCCAAGGCACTGACCCATTTTGTTTCATCGATGATGACGACCATGGTCTGGCTTGAAGCGGCAAGAATCCGTTCCTTCACATGCGCCCCTCCTTTCCCTTTGATCATCCGCATCTTGGTATCGACCTCGTCCGCGCCATCAACGGTCATATCGACCCGAGGCACTCTGCTGAGATCGAGCGTTGTTAAGTTTTTTTGTTTTGCGAGAGCTTCAGAGCTTTGCGAGCTTGAAACAGTTTGGATGTTGAGGTTCTCTTTTTGAGATCGTCTCGCAAGAGCTTCAATAAAGTAGGCAGCCGTGGTTCCTGTACCAAGGCCTATGATTTGTTCTCTTTGAACAAGAGCCGCTGCTCTTTCGGCTGCCGCTATTTTCGCTTGTGTCATTGTCATAAGAACCATGATACAAAAATACCTGAAACTTTTCTAGTAGATTTTAAAGAGACTTTTGGATATTCTGCGGGAGTCGAGGAGATCCTTCATGCAAAGCAAACGTGAAAGTAGAAAAAAAATTGCGCCTGAAAGTTTAAAGACAAAACGGGCTAGAGAAAAATTGCGCAAGCAGTGGGTTGCGCAAGATTTATTGATTACAAGACCGGCTCTGATTGATACGATTGATAAAATTCATAAATGGATTGCATCGAACGCATCGGATCGAGTCCCTCTTAAAGGCAAAGATATTCGTTTATTTGATCAAAATCAAAATGCAGCCACTTTAAGTCGAAGGGTAGAGCGTTTTGCCAAAGAGTTGAGTCAAAATTTAAATATTTCGATAGCGACAATTTCATGCGAAACGTGATTGATGCGCTACAGGAGCGAGGGTTCATTGATCAAATAACCGATCCGGAGTTAAGGCAGCAGGGGATGCACCCTCTAAAGGTCTATGTGGGTTTTGATCCCACCTCTGACAGCCTTCATTTGGGGAACTTGATCGGATTGATGGCTCTCGCTTGGATGCAAAAATTTGGACATACGCCCTATGCTTTGATTGGCGGCGCGACGGGGCGAATTGGCGATCCCTCTGGCAAAAGTTCAGAGCGCCCTCTTTTAAGCGATGAAGAGTTAAAAGGCAATGTGGCAAGTCTTTCGGGATTTTTGCACAAAATCCTCGCTTTTCCCTCAGGACCCTCTCCTGTCGTTGTAAACAATGATGAGTGGCTAGGCTCTTTCTCTTTGATTGATTTTTTTCGCGATGTGGGAAAACATTTTCGGATCGGTACAATGATTGCGAAAGAGAGTGTACGCGCGCGTTTGCAATCGGAAGAGGGGATGAGTTTTACAGAGTTTAGCTATCAAATTCTTCAAGCGTATGATTTTCATCATCTCAACCAAAGGTTTGGTGTTTCTCTTCAAATGGGGGGAAGTGATCAGTGGGGCAA
>CAIPFQ010000163.1 GCA_903864395.1 uncultured Chlamydiae bacterium
ATTTCTATAGAAGAGTGCATTTCTTTGAGGATTTGATGATTTTGTTCGATATGGATGCGGAGCTGTTGCAAGTCTCTATTTTGCTTGCGAATTTCTACTCCTAACTTTTCTTGGCTCAAAAGAAAATCATAAAGAGAGGGGATTGGAAGAGCCTCATATTTTTCTTGGAGTGAAGGGGCCCAATTTTCTTTGTCCAGAGGCGATGCGCACGGAGGAACTTCTTTTTGGACAAGAAGCTCTGTAGGCAAAGGGTCTTGAGGCGACATTATGTGTTCTGACATAGGTCTTCTCCAAGTTCCCAAGGGCTTAAGAAGGCCAGCTCTTGGACTAATGCGGTAAGATCGTAAGAGGGCGGGGGCGTGCTAGGTTCTGTCTCAATGAGACAATAGCGGAGATCGTCCCAGCAAAATTGATTTCTATTCCCTGGCTCTCGAATCATTCCATAGGCCTGAATGAGGAGGTCTGGATCGAATCCTGTCTTCATTTTCTTTTCAAAGGCATTTTGGATGGCTACACAATCCGCAGAATAAGGCAGATCCAAAATCGCAAAGGGATCGAGGGTTGGCTGTTTCATAAAGGTTTTCCTATGCTTGACAAAATTCGTTTTAATATCGTGAAGGGATTTGTTTTTTCATTGATTGCTTCTGCCTGGGTTGTACATAGAAAAAGTGTACTTTCTATGATGCTGCATTCTAGTTCATGGGTATTTGTGGGGATAAGGTCTATAGATTCTTCTAGTTTTTCTAGGCAGGCTTTTTGTTCATTGTTTTTAGCGTGGTAAAGGGCTAAGGCATAATGAGGACGCCAGTCTGTCTTATTTTTTTGAACCCATGATTCCAGAATCTCCAGAGGCATTGTGATTTCATATGATCTTAAGAAACGGGTGAGGGTGTCTTTTGTTTGTAGGTCGGGAGCGATGGCTTTCAGAGTTTTGGTAAGAAATGCTTTTGGGCAGCTTGCGGCAGCCTCGCACAGCATCATGGCAAATCTTTGGTCCGACTCCAGGCTTTGACCGATTTGGATTAGCGACAGCTCTTTATTTTTCATTGTCGCAAACGAGACGCCCTGATCGATAAGGCATTGGCATTGCAAAATGGCGAAGAGAGGTTCGCTGAGGTGAGTACGACAAGAGGCGAGGAGAGTTTTTCTTTGATCCTCGTTCGTGCAGAGCCAATAGCTCAGGCGCAATAGGTCAAAAGATCTTGGAAAAATTGTTCTAAGAGCTTCTACTTCGGCGACGGGGGTCTCTTCCGCCTTGATTCGCACAATCATTTGCTGGACATAGAGTGGCATCCACTTGTCGATACTATGAGGGTTTAAAGTCAGCATTTTTGCAATGATCTGGCAGATTGGCAGAGGTTTTTTGAGGAGTCGAACCAAAGAGAGTTTTTTGCGAAGATATTTTTCCGTTTGCTCGTATTCGCGATCGAGGGTTTGGAACAATTGCTCCCAGCTCAGTTCAGTCATATTTAGATCGGAGTAAAGGTGCTGATGGAGGAGGGATTCAGGGAATATGAGGGCGCGATCGAAAATGTCGAGAGTTTCTTGGTAGACAAGGAAGAACCATAGGAGCTGAAGGGCGGGGGAGGGGGGCTGAATTGTCCATTGGCCTCTTCCGTTTTTGATTTGCTGTTCTTGTAAGTAACTTTCAACATATTGGATTTTTTCTAGCGCGAGATATTCAAGAAAGAGCTTCGCTTCGTGTGGTTTTTCCTTGCAAAGAGCGTGTAAGAATTGAAAAAATTCTCGGTCTGCCTCGAGAGAAGGATCGTCGCGACTGAGGAGGAATCTCCTTTTAAAGACATCTAATCGAAGGGGAGGATGCCATTTCATCGCCAAGTCCCATGCAGATGCATCGGAGGATTGGTCGCCGATCCTGAGCCAAAGCAGCCCTTTGCGCATTTTTTGTATTGGGTTCGTCTTTTTTTCTTCCTCGATGAGTTGATTGAGGGGTGCGTGCAGAAGTTGTGTAGAGAGTCCCTGGGGAGCTTTTTCGGAATCCATCCAGCCGATGGCTTTTGCGAGATGGGGAAAGCGTTGTCCTGCGAAGGGTTTGAGAGATTGTAGCAGCTCTTGCGCTTTGGCGCGATGGCCCTGTAGGAGGAAAGCAATGGCCTTGCCGAGTTGTGCGTAAAGGGCTAACGATAGAGTGCTGGCTCCAAAAGATTCTAATGCCTTTTGAGGATCTCCTTTGAGGATTGCAATCCACCCTTCCGCGATTTGTTTCCAATCGGGACTTTGTCTGAGAGTCAAAAGCGCTGTTTTTGGATTATTTTGGGCTCTACAGGCAGCGAGGGTGGCGAGAAAAGAATTTGTAGATTGGGCGAAAGCGCGGAGAGACTCCTGTCCACAGAGATTTGCATGCGCTAAAGCGAGTTGATCGTCTCCGCCGATGTCTTCTATGACCTTTTTAAGTTCTGCTGTTTTTCCCTGCTTCCAGAATCTTCGTGCGAGATGGAGTAAGCAGAGCCGAATTTGTTGATCTACTTTGGGTTCTTTGGAAAGTTTTCGATAACAGAGGAGAGCTTGTGTGTAGTTGCCTTGTGCGTAAAGAGCATCTGCCTCTACTGTGAAATCTTTTAGCTTCATATGCTGAAAAGATACTAGATGTTCTGATTTTTTTTCAAGGGGGCCAAAGAAATCAATAGCCTAGCATAGCTCTTTCTATTTTCTGACAAGCCCGCTATACTTCCCTCTCATGGAGAAAAAGCCCCTTCCTATTGGAATCAGCGATTTTAAAACTCTCATCGAGGGTGGATACGCCTATGCTGACAAAACTTTATTTATTAAAGAATTTTTTGAAAAAGGAACCTCTGTTGCTTTGATTCCGCGCCCAAGGCGTTTTGGGAAAACATTAAATGTGTCGATGCTGCGCTATTTCTTTGAAAAAAGCGAGGAGGATACGAGGTCTCTTTTTGAGGATTTAGCGATTTGGAAAGAAAAAAAGTTTAGAGAAAAGCAGGGAGCCTATCCTGTGATTTTTCTTACTTTTAAAGACAACAAGCATGCGACGTGGGACGAAACGTTGGAACATTTTCGCATTATTTTGGCAGAGGAGTTTCAGCGGCATAGATATTTGATGGAGGGGGAAACTCTTTCGCTTGAGGAAAAGGGAGATTTTCTGCAAATCCTTCGGAAAGAGGCGAATGCGACGTTATATGAGAACAGCTTGCGTCTTTTGACCAAGTGGCTTTTTCTTTATCACAAGGTAAAAGTCATTGTTTTAATCGATGAGTATGACGCGCCAGCTCATGCAGCATACTTGGGAAAGTTTTATCGCCGTCTGATTGATTTTTTGCGAAATTTTCTTTCAGGAGGGCTAAAAGACAACAGTGCTTTGGAAAGAGCCGCGCTCACTGGTATTTTTCGGATCGCTAAGGAGAGTATTTTTTCTGGGGTGAATAATATTTCCACATTTTCTTTGTTGCACGAAGAGTTTCAGGACAAATTTGGTTTATTGGAATCGGAGGTTAAAACGTTTTTGGCGTATCATGGGATTGCTGAAAAGTTTTCAGAGATCACGCAATGGTATAATGGGTATTGGATTGGATCTTGCCAAAAAATCTATAATCCTTGGTCTGTCCTTAACTGCTGCGCGAAGAGGGGAAATCTTTTGCCTTATTGGGTCAACTCGAGTGATAACACGCTGATGCAGCAGTGTGTTACGCAAGGGGCAAGCGAGCTGAAAGCAGAGATGGAGGATCTTTTACAGGGGGGCTCTATTGAGAAAAAGATTGAAGAAGGTTTTATTTTTACGGATCTTGAGGACAAGCCGAGTGCGATTTGGGCACTTTTGTTGTATAGTGGGTATTTGACTCTTGATGCTGTTCCTCAAGGGTCTTTGTGTCGTCTGCGTATTCCCAATCTTGAAGTGAGAGAGCTTTATCGCTCAACGATCCTCGATTGGTTTGAGCGCTCTTTGAGTGAGCGCAAATATCGAATGTTGCTCGATGCGCTTGCAACAGGGGACATCGACACTTTTTCTCAGCTTTTTCAGGAATTTGTCCTTTCGTCAGCGAGTATTTTTGATGTTTCTGGCAGTGAGCCAGAAAAGATCTACCATGCCTTTGTCTTAGGGTTATTGATCGGCCTTAAAGGTCGCTACGAAGTGAAATCAAACCGAGAAAGTGGTTTGGGGAGATATGATGTTGATCCCTAAAAGTCAAAAAGACCTAGGGGTGATCATAGAGTTTAAAAAAGTAGGTCTTTTTAATAAGATGGCGCTTCACGCTGCGGCCGAGATCGCGCTGCAGCAGATCGAGGACAAAAAGTATGCCCAAGAGCTTTTAGACCGTGAGGTAGAGCGAATTCTCTATCTCGCCATCGTGTTTGAAGGTAAAAATGTCTTGCTCCTTCCCCGATTTAGGGATTGAATGTGCAGTGGTGTGAGAAATAGATTTAATCTATAGGTCTTTGCAAATGACGTGATAGGATCTTTATTCATCTTTTGTGCGCTTTTCCTCCAAAAATTTTACGCCTACATACTATGTATGTCGTGAAATTTTTGAAGAAAAATCACAACAAAATCTAAACAAATCTCCTATCACGTCATTTGCAAAGACCTATAAACGGGGTGCAAATTTCGGCAAAAGAACTATTCCGCTTTGAGAACTTCCATAAAAGCACTTTGAGGGATATTGACTTTCCCAATCTCTTTCATTTTCTTTTTGCCCTCTTTCTGCTTTTCCCAAAGTTTTCGCTTGCGCGTGATATCGCCCCCGTAGCATTTTGCTGTGACATTTTTTGTGATCGCGCTAATGGTTTCTCGAGCAATGATTTTTCCGCCAATCGCAGCTTGGATGGGCACCTTGAAAAGCTGTTGAGGAATGACCTCTTTGAGTTTAGCGCAGATCGCGCGCCCCTTGTTCTCTGCTTTTGTTCGATGAACTAAGCAAGAAAAAGCGTCGACGGGCTCTTCATTCACGCGGATCTCTAGTTTAACAATGTCGCTTTTCCCATAGTCATCCCTCTCATAATCAAAGGAACCATAGCCCCGCGTAACCGATTTGAGCTTGTCATTAAAGTCCGTAATGATCTCGTTCATCGGAAGATGGTAGGTCAAAAGCAACCCAGAGCCACTCATCGTTTCTGTTTTCAAACATTCCCCTCGCTTATCCATGCAAAGTCCCATGATCGCTCCTAAATATTCAGAGGGCGTCATGATGTGTACTTTGACCCACGGCTCTTCCACAAAATCAATCAGGGAGGGATCAGGGGAATGAGAAGGGTTGTCAATGAGCTGCGTTTTTCCATTGATCAGAGTGAAGCGATAAATGACGCTCGGTGCTGTGGTGATGATCGATAAATTAAATTCTCGAGACAGCCTTTCAAAGACAATCTCCAAATGTAAAAGGCCTAAAAACCCACAGCGAAAACCGAAGCCGAGAGCCATGCTGCTTTCTTGCTCTACATGAAGTGCTGAATCATTGAGCTGCAATTTTGCAAGTGCGTCGCGAAGCGCTTCGAAATCAGAGGTGTCGACGGGATAAATGCCTGCGAATACAACGGGAGAAATAACTTTGAATCCAGGCAGAGGCACTGGAGCTGGAAACTTATGCAGAGTGACTGTGTCGCCGATTTTTACGTCCGCTGTATTTTTAATGTTGGCCACAAAATAGCCCACTTCGCCAGGGCGAAGCACGTCTACGGGATTTTCTGTCGGCGAAAATTGCCCCACTTCATTGACCTCAAACGCTTTTTCCGTCGCCATCAATCGAATCATAGATTTTTTTGCGATTTGACCGCTGATGATGCGAACGTAAACAAGCACCCCGCGATAAGGGTCGTAGTGGGAATCGAATACAAGGGCGCGCAAAAGAGTGTCGGTCGGTGGTTTCGGCGCAGGAATATCTGTAAGAATTCTTTCAAGCACCTCCGATACGCCAATCCCTGTTTTTGCAGAAATGAGGAGCGCATTCGAAGCATCGATGCCGATGATCGATTCAATCTGACTCTTGACCATGTCTGAATCGGCAGACGGCAGATCGATTTTATTGATGACAGGCAAGATTTCAAGATTGCGCGAGACCGCTAAGTGGACATTTGCGAGTGTCTGCGCTTGCACGCCCTGAACCGCATCGACGACTAACAGAGCCCCCTCGCAAGCGGCTAAAGATCTGGAAACCTCATAAGCGAAATCGACATGCCCTGGCGTATCGATCAAGTTGATTTGATAGGTTTGCCCATCTTTTGCCTGATAGAGCATGGTGACAGGGCGCGCTTTGATCGTAATGCCCCGCTCTCTTTCAAGGTCCATGTTGTCGAGATATTGCTCTTGCATTTTTCTCGCTTCCACTGTGTGAGTGAGCTCCAAGAGGCGATCAGCGAGTGTCGATTTCCCATGGTCGATATGGGCGATAATAGAAAAGTTCCGAATTTTTTGAGAATCGTATTCAAACATACAGAATCACTATAGCAAACCCTCTGATTTAATCCCACCCTTCTGAAGGCGGATAATGGGGAGAATATTTCGGTGTACGGTGGGTGAGTAGAAGAAAAGCGATTAAGGCAATTAGAAGGAAAAAGGCGAGACCGAGATGAACCTGTGAAAAAGCGTCGATTCGCGCCTCTCTGAGGGCTGCGGCAAGAAAGGACTGTTCGGTGCTCGATCCTTTTGTTTTTGCGATGTTTAGGGTTCCATTCGCAATAGAGATCAGTTGTTCGTGACCCATAGGAGGGAGATCGGGAGTTTTTAAAAAGCGGGTGTCTTGAATCGCTCCTAAAGAAGCCCCGAGGATGGCGACGCCTGCGGTCGCGGCAAGGGAGCGAAAAGTAGCGATAATCCCTGCCCCAGTGCCCACCTTATGTGGAGGGACAGAGGACATCCCTGCGGAGTACGAGGGAGTAAAAATTAGAGCCAGTCCAGTGCCAAATACACTTGTGATTGCAAGAAGAAAGAGAGGAGGTGGCGTGCTAAAAAGGCCAAAAGCGACAAACGAACCGATGAGGAGAAGAAATCCTAACGTGATGGGGATTTTAGAGCCGAAACGATCCGAGAGAAAACCTCCTAACGGTGCCATAAAGAGGAGGGGGATTCCTGAAAGACAAGAGAGAACCCCTGTTGCAAAGGGAGTGTAGTCTAAAACATTTTGAAAGTAAATCGCCCGAAAGACTGTGATGGTGAGGATAAATTGTGTCGCCATAATGCTGAGGTTTGCAGAGGCAAATCGAGGGTGTCGAAAAAGCGTGATATCGAGAAAAG
>CAIPFQ010000164.1 GCA_903864395.1 uncultured Chlamydiae bacterium
CTTTTCTCCAATCATCACGAGAATAATTCCAAAGGAAATCCCTATAGGCACTGTGTGAAGGAAAAGGGCTTGCACTTTTTCTGGCGGCGCGCTAGTTGCTATATCGATGTCGTCAGAGGGGGATTGGAGAAGAAAATCTCTCACCCAGCCCCCTGCATAGTAAGCAATAAAGCCTGCCTTGACAAGAGTTTCTACAATGAAGAGAGCTTCAGGATGTTCTTTCATATTTTTTAGAATACCGCAATCGTGGAAAAAGAGAGACCTCTTTCATCGCGCATCCTTTTCTCGAAATTCAAATGAAATTTTCCCGTGATAGAAATTGTGAACCCAAAAAACCATCCGAAGGAGTATTCGTTATGGTAATTGATCGCCCCTATTTCCGGGCCAGAGGCGACATGGAGGTGCGAGCTGAGGTAGGTCGCCCCAATGTAGGGAGTTACAAAAAAAAAGCGAGAGGAAAGAGCGCCGCTCAATTGCCATTCGCGCAAAAAAAGCGATTGCTTTGAAAAATCAATGGGAATATTGATGCGATTGAGAAATTTAAAGAACGATTTTTCAGATTCTGGGATTGCAAAGTAGGTAAAATCACAGCTTAAATAGGTTTTTCCCCACTCAACTAAGACCACCTTGGAACCTGCGCTCCAAGCGAATTGGTAGTTGCTTTCAAATTTTTCGAGAGGGAATGAATAAGTCGCTCCCTTCGCCTGTTCCTTGGATCCTCCCGCAGAGCCAAAAATTTCCATCCGCTCAACAAGGATCAGGGAAAAGCTAGCCATTTGCGAGTGAAGTCCAAATTCCTTAAAAAGCGCATTCGGATCGATCGCAGGAGAGCTGCTCGTTCCAAGATAGCGTTTATTGGACGTGTAATCATAAATGTACCCGCTCGTTCCCTTCACAAAAGGATAACTTTTGGAAAAAAATCCAGAATTCATGATGGCAGGATTTGCTGGATTGCCGACGTAAAACCCAAAGATTGTGCAAGGAATCCAGAGAAAGAATTTTAAAACAGGCAACGAGCGCATGATTTTTTACCGATATGATCCCATTTATTGTATCCTTCAGCTATAGTGTATACTGAGCAGAATCTATGAGCCAGAAAATTCGACGTCTTCCTGAGGACGTAATTAATAAAATCGCTGCGGGCGAGGTCGTTGAAAACCCCGCCTCGATTGTTAAAGAGCTGATTGAAAATAGCCTCGACGCAGGCTCTACCCAGATCGATATTCAGATCGAAGGGGGTGGTGCGAAAGCGATTTGTATCGAAGACAACGGGTTTGGGATGTCGCCTGAAGATGCGCCCTTTGCCTTAGAGAGGCATGCCACTTCTAAAATTTTTACAGAGCACGATCTTTTCTCTTTGACGACCATGGGCTTTCGAGGTGAAGCCCTCGCTGCGATCGCAGCCGTGTCGAAATTGGAATTAAAAACTTCCGATGGTTTGATAGGCTCCCATATTGAATCTTTAGGAGGCTCTATTTCTTTCCAGATTCCTTGTGCGCGCAATCGTGGGACGACTCTTGTGGTGCGCGATCTCTTTTTTAATGTGCCAGCTCGGAAAAATTTTTTAAAATCTCCGCGCACTCACACATCTCAGGTGGCGCGTCTGCTTGAGGCTCTTTCTCTCGCGCATCCCCCTGTGGGATTTTCTCTTATGTCCGAAAATAAAGAGATTTTTCGTGTTTTTCCTGAAGGGAGAAAGGAAAGGATTTTTACCGTGTTAGGGTCTCTGCCCTATGAGATCGAAGGAGAGGGGCTTTGGGGATTGATGAGTGCCCCTGACGCATCGAAAAAAGATCGGACGGGACAATATGTGTTTGTGAATGAACGTTTTGTGGTCTCTCCTCTCCTTTCTAAGGCGGTGAAAGAGGGCTATGGAACATGCATTGCGGAGAGCGATCATCCTTCCTTCGTTTTGTATCTATCCGTGCCTCCCGATACGGTGGATGTGAATGTGCATCCTCAAAAAAAAGAAATTCGGTTTTCAGAAAGCCATCAAATATTTCGCTCTGTACGCGCTGCGAGCTCTGCTGTGATGTCTCCAGGGTTTATCTCTTTTCCCCAAGAAATTTCCTTTCCTGCGCCAGATTTTTCTTTCGAAACTTTTGAGCCTATGCCTTTGGAGAGGGAAGCGTCAGCAGAATCTTTGTCTTTTTCGTTTGCCCCTATGCCGCGCCCGCTCGCGATTGTGGCGGGCTTTCTCATTTTACAAACAGACAAGGTTTTGATCGTCGATTTGAAGGCGGCGCATGCGCGTGTTCTCTATGAGTCGCTGCAAAATAAAACATTTGCCTTGCAAACCCTCCTTTTGCCGATTGAAGTGCCGATGGAAGATTTTTTGGTGGAACAAGAGCTTGCTGATCTGGGGCTTGAATGCAGGAGACTGAGTGAAAAAATAGTGGCCATTGATGCGATCCCTTCAGGGATGGAAAGGGAAGATTTTATCCATTTTTTCGATGCATGGAAGCTTCGAAGAAAATTAGATCAAGCTTCGAGCGCCTGCGCTCTCCATACAAAGAAAAAATACTCTCTCGAAGAGGGCGTTCTTTTATGGCAGCAATTGGAAAAATGTTCGAACTCCCTTTTTTGTCCTAAGGGGCAAAAAATTTGGGGAGAAATGAATTCTGAAAAAATTAAAAAAGTTTTGGAGATTGTATGAGAATCGAGAAATCTCTGGCTCTGCCTGCCTCTTTGTCAGTAGAGGTTTTAGTGATCGATAACCCCATTGATATCTTCTATCTTACGGGACAAAGCTTTTCTTTAGCGCGGCTCATTTTAAGTCAGAAGAGGGGTGCGTGTCTTCTTGTCGACGGCCGATACATTGCAAAAGCAAAACAGAGCCTCTCTTTCGAGGTCGCTCTTTCTGGAAAAGGCGTTTTGGGTGAAAAATTGCACGGGGCGAAAAAGGTGGGCTTTGATAGCGCTTTTACGAGCGTAGAGGGAGTTGAAGCGCTGAAAAAAATAGCCAAAGATGTTGTCTGGACGCCTATTTCTAATCCGCTGCGCTCGATGAGAATTTGTAAGGATGCGACTGAAATTTTTGCCTTAAAAAAAGCGGCGGCTCTGACGATGGCAGGGTGCAAAAAGATTTTTGAAAGTTTGAAGGAGGGTGTTTCTGAAGCGGAGCTGGCTTGGGAATTTGAAGTGTTTTGTCGCACCCATGGCGCCTCGGGTCTGTCCTTTCCTCCCATCATCGCTTTCGGAGAAAACAGCGCATTTCCCCATCACAGATCGAGCGACACTCGTTTAAAAAAGAATCAAACGGTCCTTTTTGATCTTGGGGCTATCGTCGATCACTATTGTGGGGACATGACGCGGGTTTTTTTCTTTGGAGAGCCCGATGCTAAAATTTTTAAGCTTTATACACTAGCCAAAGCGGCGCATGATCGAGCGGCCGCGATCGCGAGGCCTGGAGTGAAGATTGGAGATTTGGATCTTGTTGTGCGGGAGTTTTTTTCCCAAGAAGGGGTAGAGGCTCTTTTTTCTCATGGGTTAGGACACGGAGTAGGCATCGAAGTGCATGAGCCGCCCACGGTTCGTTTGGATGGGGCAGATCGGGATGTACCGCTTGCCACAGGCATGGTGTTTACAATAGAGCCTGGCCTTTATCTTCCAGGCGTTGGAGGGGTGCGCTATGAAAATACATTTGCTGTTATAGACGGAGGCATTGAAAATTTCTATGTCTAGAGCTATTTCTCAAGAAATCCTAGAGTCGATGGATACAGGGGTGTTGGCTTTTGATAGAACGGGGATCATGGTTTTTGCAAATGCGGCCGCTTGTCAAATACTGCATGTGTCTCCAGAAGATCTAGTCGGATCTTCTCTCACAGGGTCTGAGGGCATTTTAGCTCGATGTCATGAAATGATTCAGCAGGTTCTTCGCACGTTCGAGCCGAGTATTCAGACATGGCAAGAGAGGCAAATGTACCTCGATTTGAGTGTGAAGCCATGGAAGGAAAGAGAGGGGGCGATTCTTTTTATCCAAGATAAGACGGCTCAGCGCGGTCTCTTGGAAAGAGATAAACAGTTCATTGCGAATGCATCTCACGAGTTGAGAACGCCGATTACAATCATCCAAGGGTTTGCTGAAACCCTGTGTTCTTATCCAAAACTCTCTCCTGGGACGGTGGGCGATATTTCGGAAAAAATCGCGCGGACATCGAAGCGATTGGAAAATCTCGTGCAAAGCCTTTTGACGCTGTCAAAGATTGATCATTTTTCGGAAGAAAAGTTGCGCGAGGTGGGGCTGATAGAAATTGCGCATCATTGTAAACATTTAGTGCTAAGCTCTCACCCAGAAGCAAGGATTACCATCTTTGGCTCTCCAGATCTCTTTATCCGAGCCGATCCGCAGTTGTTAGATCTTGCTGTTATGAATCTTTTGGAAAATGCGATAAAATATTCTCTATCTCCCGCGAATCTTCGCATAGAGATTCACCAGCGAGCCCAAAACGCTTTGATCGAGGTGCGCGATCAGGGGATAGGGATTCCAGCGATCGATCTTCCCTCCATCTTTGATCGGTTTTATAAAGTCGATAGACAGCAATCTTCGGGGATTAAGGGCGTGGGGCTAGGTCTTTCTATTGTGAAGGAAATTGTTAAAAAGCATCAGGGATCTGTGTCCGTCTCTTCCCAAGTCAATGTGGGAAGTGTTTTTACGATTTCTTTTCCTGTTGTGAAAAAGATTGTATAATTTCCTTCTCAGATTTCTTTGAATAGATCATCGAGTGTAACTTGGTTGGTGACTAGTTCTTCTGAGTACATCGTCGCTTGAATACCAAGAGCTGTCACCATCGCTAGAAAGAGTTGTTTTTTAGTTCTTGTTTGTTTCTGAAAGATAGTCATTTTGTTTTTCAATGTCTGTGCATAAGCCTTGTCGATTGCAAAAAGTTTATCAGAATTTTTAATCTCGCAAATTGTAATGGAACCATCAGGACGATCGAAAAGAAGATCGATCTGAGCGCCTTCTTGGTCGAGAGTTTTAGATCTCGGCATGTAACGCCAGGTTCCTGCAATAGATCCTGGATCGAGTCTCAGGGCAAGGCGAATCTGATCGATGTGTTTATAGCATATAGATTCGAAGGCTATGCCAATCCAACTCTTCCAAGCAGGTCTCTGAGCGAAGGAAAGCCAAAATCCTTTATTTACAGCTTTTTTGGAGATCATTTTCAAATGAGGTTCGATCCATTGTAAATAAAAAAGGCAATATTCATCATCGATCACATAATAGATTCCCTTATCCTTGTGTCCATATGGAACAATACTGGTTATAAATCCCGCTTCTTCGAGTTGCTGAAATCGATGCGTCGTGCTTCCTCCTAGAGGAAGTTTAGATTGAATAATCAGAGAAGCTTGGCCAATTCCATATCGATGTTGTGCTATGATTCTAATAAGATCTATATAAGGCTTGGGATCTTCAAACAGGGAAGAAAAAAGACGCCCGAATTCATTCACTAAAGCCCCATTATTTTGAAAACACAGCTCATCGATGCACTGATTTGCAGAACGTCCTTTGCGTATAAAAGACCAATACAGAGGCACTCCGCCGAAAACTGTATAGAGATCGAGGATTTGTCGATTTTCAAGATGAATATGATTCTTTGCTAAAAATGCCTTCGTTTCTCGAAGTGAAAATGGTTTTAAATGAATAGTCCGGGTCACTCTGTTATGAAGACCTCCTTTATTGTTGATGATTTTTTCAATGATCCATGAAGTAGATGATCCGCAGATAATAAGATTGATTTTGGCATCGAATACCCAGTAGCGATTCCAATACAATTCTAACGCTGTGAGCAACCTTGAACGAGGAGTTGCCATCCAAGGCAACTCATCGAAAAAAAGAGTAATTTTTTGATTTTTTGGCAACTTAGCAATAGCTTGCGTAAGATCTTCAAAGGCATCGCGCCATCGTTTTCTAGGAGTGATAGGGGCCCCTTGATAAAAGGTGGCTCCTATCTGTATTGCAAATTCTTCTAGTTGTTCTAGTAACGAACCATTTTGAAGCCCTGTAACATGAAAAAAAACGGAAGAAACAGAGTCCATATAATTTTTTATTAAATAGGTCTTGCCGACGCGTCGGCGCCCATAAATAGCGATAAATTCGGCTCTCTTAGATTGCATCACTTCGTTCAGGATTTCCTTTTCAGCCCCCCTGCCGACGATCATCCCTGAAAGAACCTGTTCCGACTTTTCTTTTTTTTTCATTTTTTAATCCTCTTGCACTTAACTGTTTATGAAATTATGTTGTCATCTGCCAGGTTGACCCGTTCTATAACCGGCAGATCAACACATGATTTTTGTTTAAGCTGCCGATTATAATCATATCAAAGTTGGCAGATCAGCGCAAAGTGTTTCAATGTCTCATAGATTCGATGGCGTGGGTTTCAAGGTTCTTTTTAAGAAGATCCCCGTCTCCGTGTCTTCCCCTAAGAAGGCTGTGTTTGTTTGGACGCAGGGAGTGTTTGCCTCTGCAAACAAATCGAGATAGAGAGAGGGGACTTGAAGCTTTATACAAATGCGCTCGATGGACTCTGGGTTTTCCTTGTGAATCTCTAGAAAGAAAGCCTTTGCCCTGGAAGGGGAAAAGAGGGCGGCGAAAAGATCGGGATGTGCATGGCGCGAGCATATTTTTTCAGGGGAAGGATCTATTTTGAAAAAATCAGAAAGAGGGGGGAGTCCAAGATTATTTGCGATGTCATGTTTTTTTGTCCCTTTCAGCATTGTATAGTAAAGTCTTTGCAACTCGGGTGTATTAAAGGAAATTTTTTCTAATACTAATCCTGGCGTTTTTCTCGCAGCTTCTAAAAACAGAGTAAGAAAAAGTTTGCCCTCGTTTGCGTTGCCTCCAAAAAGGGCTTTTCCGTAAAAAGTGTCTAAGACTTGAAGGCAAGCATTGTAGAGCTGACGCTCTTCATTGACCCCTTTCATAAGGAGCGGAAATAAATTGAGCCTTGCGCAGGAGGGGTTTATTTTTGGAATTTCGGGGGCTTTTTTTTCCGCAGAAGCTCTTTCTTTAAAAGGGTCTTGTGTTTTCTCTGAAGAGCTCTTTCGTTTGATGGATGCGTAATGTCTGCTGATCGCTTGATTTAAAATATCTCGATTTGCCGCCTTATGTCCTAGACAATAAGCATTTAGACGCTCCCTACTACTTTGTCTCTCAAAGGATACTATAGCGCCAAAAGACAAAAGAAGAAGTAAAGCAAAGACGAGACCTAAAATATTCAATGGGAACCTCCGTAGGTAGCGATAGGCTCCGGATAGAGAGGAAAAAAGGCAAAGTCAATCGGTTGCTCTTTTTGCCAAATTCGTAGGCGAATGATCAATGGCTCTTCTTGAGCGTCTTTAGCGCAAGTCTCTTTTTCTAAGAGGTTTTTGTGAGTAAAGCGCCATTCTACCTTTTCGACGCCAGACAGAAGAGTTTCCGTGCGCCAGGGCTTATGTTTTTTTTCTGTTTCCAAGGGCCAAAGAGTTAACGTAAGTTTTTGATCAGCTTGGAGATGAATTTTTGCAAGCACTGTTCCGCTAAAGAGGGGGTCGATATCGAGACCGTGGTCGATCGTTGCGATAAGACCTTTTGTTTTTTCTCCTGGGAGCTCTTCTGTATAGAGGGAAGAGTTTGTCAAAGAGAGAAAAAAGTTTTGCAGGCGCGCTGAACAATGCTCTCTTTCTAGAAGAGAGATCCTTGCTTTTTCCGCTTTTTCGTTCCATTCGATGGTTTGACGAAACGCTGAAAAAAGAAAGGAAAATAGGAGAGAGATCAAAGAGAGACCGATCAGAATCTCAAGGAGAAAAAAGGGGAGCTTTCTTTTCCACATAAGCTCAGTGAGTATAGACAAGATCCATTTAAATCTATATGCTCTACTTTTGCTCAGGGGGCTCGCATGGAGAAACAACGTAGACGTCAATTTTTTCTTATCTGTTTTAGTCTTATTGCGACTCTTTATAATATTTTGCCGACTATTTTTTATTATTCTCACCCCTTGCGCGAACCTGTAGGGACTGCGGGCGCAGAAAAAGTGGCTGCAGAGATCGTCGATAGAGTAGGAAATTTAGAACAAGAGGCAAAACAGTGGATCGCCTCTTACTGCGCTCTTTTAGAGCTTCACCCGAGCTCTATCGTCACGGAAGAGCCTCAAACGATCCTTGTTTCTTTTGCAAGACTAGAAGAGGCAAGATTACTGCGCTCTAGGCTTCCTAAAGCGGGTGCATTGATCCCTTTTGCTCCAGCGCAGCTTTTTTTGGGTTTTCAAGATGAGGACAGCCCTGTTGTTGCAGTGCAGCGCCCTCTCTCTTTTGGTCTCGATGCCGCCGATTTTTGTTATATTCCGCAAGGGGGTCAAACGGAGCTTTTTGATCTTAGCCCATCTTCCTCGGGCGCATCGGGTTACCTGGTTCTCGATCAAGAGAAATTGGCTAAAAAAGCTGTCGCTCAGATGCAAAATACGCTGCAGTCTCTTTGGCACCCCGCTCATTCTGATTTAAAGGAGACGTCTATTTTAGATTTCGAGGTCTATCAAACGCTTGCAGAAGATCAAAAAACATTTGGATTGATTGTTGCCTCGCCTTTGAATGCTTCTTTAGAAGGGGCGAAGAGCCTAAAAGCCGACTCTCTCTATGTGGTTGCCAAGGGAATGGAGCCTATGCTGAGCTTCTATGCTCAGTTTCCCGACTCTAAAGAGGCTGAAATCTTTTATTCTGATTTTCGCAAATTGGTGGACATTCTTCAAAGCAATGGTTTTTCTGGATATCTAGGATCGGAAAGTTCCTCTCCTCTAGCCAATTCTGGCGACATCGTTTTTGAAAAGCCCTTTTTTCTCCGCCCCTATCTTAAGGCGAGCCGAGAAGATTTTAGGGCCGATGCGAATCAAAAAAAGGCTTGGCTTGTTTTAAGCGATCATGAGCAGCGTCTTCTCACAAAAAATAAAATTGAAACGGCAATGCACGAAGAGCTGATTCAAGCAAAAGATGCCTATCGCGCTGCGCAAATTAGTTTAGATCCTCGCGCAAGGTTTGATGCGCCGCCTCCGATCAAAAGCGTGTTTTGGAATAATCTTGCCCTTTCAGTGCGTAAATATTTTCGGGGCGATGAGAGAAAAGTATTGAAGTGGGGTCTTGATTTATCTGGGGGCAAGACGGTGCAAATTGAGTTGAGGGACTCTCAAGGAAGAGTGATCACTCAGCCAGAAGACCTCAAGCAGGGAATGCAGGAGATCCAAAGACGAGTGAATCGCTTGGGGGTCTCTGAGGTCGCTATGCGTCAGGTCGGCCATCACATTGTTCTTGATTTTCCAGGATCGCAAGCCAGAAGCGCTTCTGAGCTGATTCAGGCCTCTACGATGGTATTCCATGTGGTCAATGAAAAATTCTCTTCCGCTGATGCAAGCTCCGACTTATTTCTTCAAGAGGTGTGGAATGAGGCTTGTCTTACGGGGCAAAAAGATCCTCAGAGCGTGAACCAGATCGCCAAGAGGCGCCTTGAACTAGCATCGGCCAGCATGCAACAAGGGCTTCGATTTGCCGCGCATGAAGATCAAGAGGCGAGCAGCGATGTCGACGAAAAATTTTCCAAAATTGTTATCCTGCGCGGCTCAGACGCCAGGGATTGGCAGGGCAGATCGCATCCTTTATTGGTTGTGTTTCGCAATTGGGTGATGGAAGGGGCCGATTTAGAAAATATTCATGTGGGTTATGATGCTTCGAAGGGCAATTTCTTGAGTTTTGATGTGTCTTCAAAGCGAGACTGCAAGGGAAAGAATGTTTTTCCAAAGAAGGATTTGTATAACTGGACCTCTCTTTATTCAAAGCAGAACAAAAGTCGGGAGAAAGCCTCGCGGATGGCTGTTGTTTTAAACGATTCTGTTGTCTCTGCGCCCGTTTTAGAGTCTGTTTTAGAGGGAAGCGCAATGATTAGCGGGAGCTTTTCTCAGCGCGAGGCAAATCTCCTTTCTTCAGATTTGAAAGCCGGCTCTTTGACTTTTTCGCCCCATATCATCCTTGAGAAAAATGTGAGTCCAGAGCTTGGCGTTGCAGATAGAGTCCAAGGCATTAGCGCAACGATTGTTGCCTTGATCCTCTGTGTGGGGTCTATGATCCTTTATTATCGCTTTGCGGGGGTTATCGCTTCGGTGGCTGTCCTTCTCAATCTTTTGATCCTCTGGGCCGTTTTGCAAAACATTGGCGCAGCCTTGACGCTAGCGGGCCTTGCGGGTGTTATTTTGACGGTTGGGATGGCTGTGGATGCGAATGTTTTGGTGTTTGAGCGGATTAAAGAGGAATTTGCTCTCTCGGGCCATCTTCGCTCTGCGATCGCGGCGGGATATAAAAAAGCTTATTCGGCTATTATTGATTCGAATCTCACCACAATGATCGCCGCTGTGATTCTTTTGAATTTTGACGCGGGGCCTGTGAAAAGCTTTGCGATCAACTTGATCATTGGGATCGCTTCTTCTTTGTTTACAGCCCTTTTCATGACGCGGTTTTATTTTTCTGGCTGGGTGGAAAATCCGAAAAATCAGGTTTTGAAAATGGCCGATTGGATTCGCTCTACCCATTTTGATTTTTTAAAATGGGCGAAAATATCGGCATTGATGGCCTCTGCGATCATCTGTATTGGTGGCTCTTTGGCTTTTTTTCATCGCGCTTCTATGTTCGGTATGGATTTTACAGGCGGATATTCTCTTAATTTAGATTTAGGATCGGAAAAGGGCTCTGTGAGCGCCCTTGAAAAGGCTTTGGTGGTGGCGGGTGCGGCAGCGAGCGATTTTCATATCCAAGAGCTGACGCCTCCTGGAAATTATCGCATTTTATTTGGGACCGCGCTCGATTTACCAGGAAGACCCTTTGCGTCTATGGCTCAGGGCGGACTGGAGCGTGCAGGCTGGGTGGTGAGCGCTTTGGAATCTGGGGGCTTTGGCTTGGCGTCTCGGGGCATCTCTTTGAGCGATTTGCAATGGACGGCGATGAGTGGGCAACTGTCGAGCACTGTGAGACATCATGCGATGATCGGCTTTGCTCTCTGCCTTACCATGATTTTTATCTATTTGGCTTTTCGATTTGAATATAAGTTTGCGATGGCAGCCATTCTTTGTGTGATGCACGATGTTTTCATTACCCTAGGATTTATGGGGCTGCTCCATGCTTGGGGAGTCCCGATGCAGATTGATCTCAATACGATGGCCGCTCTCATGACGATTGTGGGCTATTCGTTGAACGATACGATCATTATTTTCGATCGCATTCGAGAAGAGTTGCGCGCCCATCCAGAGAAAAAATTCTATGACCTTGTGAATCAAGCCTTGAATGCGACTTTAAGCCGCACCTTGATGACATCGGGCACTACTTTGCTAGTTCTTCTGGCTCTTGTTTTTTTTGGAGGCTCTTCCATTTTTGGATTTGCTTTAGTGATGACGGCGGGTGTCTTTTTTGGAACGCTTTCTTCTTGGTTTATCGCGTCTCCCTTGGCGATTTTTTTTCATCGCCGCCGAGTCTCGTGAGGAAATCATAGTTCGAGATCTCGGCTCGACTTTTTAAGAGCTTTGAGTATATATACTCAAGCGGGAGGATCGAAGAAATTTATGTGGATGTATCCAGAGGCTAATCCATCTCTTTTGCGAAATGTGATAGCTGAATTCAAGATTCATCCTGTAACAGCGCAAATTTTAATTTCGCGTGGATTTAAAAACATTCAAGAAATGCATGAATTTCTCTATGCCAAATTGCCAAATCTCTATTCGCCTGAACTTTTTCCCGATATGCAGCGAGCCGTCGAGCGCGTGCTCTCTGCGCTCCATAGACAAGAAAAAATTCTCATTTATGGCGATAACGATGTCGATGGCATGACGGCCGCGGCGCTGCTCGCTGAATTTTTGCAGGAGATAGGCGCGACCGTTTTTGTAGACATTCCACATCGGGCTATTTTGAAAAAAAGTCTCATTGGGGATGCGCTGCAATTTGCAAAAGCGCGAGGCTGTACTTTAATGATTACAGTGGATTGC
>CAIPFQ010000165.1 GCA_903864395.1 uncultured Chlamydiae bacterium
CCTTGGGGATGTCGGCACGAATTTTACAAGCACGTAAAACAATTTTATAAGTTCAAGTTGTAGTGCCGAATTGGCTCGACTTTATGATTCCTTATAGAGGAGGTCACTGAACTTGGGTTAATCGAAAAACAATTTTTGCGTGGTTAGTATATGAATTTTGTCTCGGAGTTCTCTGATAATTTCATTTTGTTTTTTTATCTGCTCTGCGAGAGTTTCATTTTCCAAGGCTAGGTTGTTATTTGTTTCTAAAAGTTTTATGTATTTAGATTTCAGCGAAAAATAATCGTAACGAAGGTTGTTATAAGCGTGGCTGTTTCTTTCTATGTTCTGAAGTTGTGCGTTGATTTTGTTTTTATATTCATTAGAAATTTTTTCGCAATTATATTGTATGAATGGATCATGCTTTTCTGGAATTGGGATCATAAAGACTTTTTTTATGTAAAAAATCTCGCCCCTACAATCGCAGAGGCGAGTTTGAAAACCGCTAGGCGCGCTGGGACGTCGCGACTTCTGCTTTTTCTCTGGAAGCTGAAAGAGCCTCTTCCGCCGTTTCTTTGTCTTTCTGTGCAGAAAGCTCACTGAATTTACGGCTTAAGGTCCGCGTGGCGATCAACCATCCTACGAGAACGATCATGAGGATCAGGGCGATGTAAGGGGCTACCTGAACAATGCTCGTCGCGTTAAAGAGGATTAGAAGACCCTGTTGGATAATCGATCCGCCTGATTTGCCAAGACGCGCTCCGACAACATCGATCGCCGCTTTCCCTTTGAGTTTGACCTCTGAATCCAGGGGGATATAGGCCATTTCTTTGGTGGGATCGAACATCGAATATTTCGTTGCTTTGGACATTACGTTTTGGATCATGCCAAACATAACAGCAACCATGAGGGGCGTTGTGCCGAACATGGCGATGAATCCGCCGAGCTGTTCATTAAAAATCACAAAGGCAAAGAAAGCGAGTCCTGTAATCGCAAGAACGATCGGTGTAAACATTGCGCCAATGCCCCATCCGAGCTTTCGAATGACGTTGCCGCCGACAAAGAGCATCATAAAAATGGTGAGACCGCCCGTCACCATGGAGAATCCCCCCATGAAGTTTTGGTAGTCATTCGCATTTGGGTATTGCAGATTTAACTGCTTTTTCCAGGTTACTTCCACGAGGTTAATGGACATTCCATACCCAATCACGAGCATGGCGATGCAGCCGAGATAAGGAGAGCGAACGAGAAAGAGTAAGCTTTCTTTGATCGACATTTTTGGTTTCGATTTTTTGTCTTTCTTTACTTCGCTCGGATCATAGAATCGAGGATCAGTCAGAACTTCTTTATTAATCCATCGATACACTGCAATCGCTGCGGCGCAAGCGACAACCACGGCACCCATCGTGTACAGCAACGTTACACCCCATGGATCGGTGCCTGGAGGCAAAGTGGTCGTGATGTTGGCAAATTTTTGAATCAACATGCCAGAGGGGAACATAGCGAGGTTCGCACCAATCCCGAATAGCGCATAGAATCGCTTCGATTCAGCCACTTTTGTGATTTGGTTCGCAAATCCCCAAAATAACAGGGAAATTGCAGCAGATCCCCAGAGTTCAGCCATGATGTAAAAAAGGGAAGAGGGCCAATAGCGAATCATTCCAACGAGTCCGTGCAGACCCTGAGGGAAATGCTCATACATCCAGTTTGTCATGGCGATCGGAGAGATCGCGTCGCGATTCGGATAGAGCACCGTAGCATAAAGCCCGAAGAAAACGCCGAAGGTGGCCATTAATCCCATGAAGAGATTTTCTCTTTTTACGATGTTACTCAACTTTGTGAAAATGAGCATAAAGAGGATTGCGCCAGGGACAACGCCCCAAAATTTAAGAAATGGGATCGTTTCAGCTCCTGTGGCTGTTACAATGAGCGTATCCTTCGTGTCTCTTAAAATGGTGTAGTTAAAGTTAATGAAGAAAAAAAGAGCAAACATTGGGAGGAATTTTTTTAACTCAAAGGCGTGAATCGGCCAGAGCATGGATCTCCACTTCCCAAATTCTTTAGTGACAGGTTGCGACATCTATTTCTATCCTTGAAAAAAGTTCTTAATGTTTATGCGGGACTCGACACATTGCCGAGCAGCCCCAACATGATAAGCGAAACAGATTAAAAATCAAGAGTTCCTCCGAGATTGTTGAGATCTCGGAGAATCTTTTATCTTTTCTGTAGGTAAGTTTTTTAGACTCTTAGCTCTGAAGAACCAAGGTTGGATCATTGAGAATTGCTTGTTGTGTTTGCAACGCTTCAACATAACTATTCCAGAGCTCTTGCTCAGTCGTATTATGTCGAATGGATTGAATCAATTCTCTTTTGCAACTAGCTAAAGATTTTCTTGGACTCAAGATTGTCATAATTTCCTTGTCTCCCGCTTGACGAGCAATTTGAAGCATTCTTTCGAGTTGCACTCTGCTGAAGTTCATTTGCTCTCGGCGTTTGCGAGACCCTCTGGCGGCTCTTTGTTTTGGAGCGATCACTTGGGGTTGTTCGACTTGAAGGATGTGTTTTTCTACAACCATAGCGAGCTCTTGCGGCTGCTTTACTTTCAA
>CAIPFQ010000166.1 GCA_903864395.1 uncultured Chlamydiae bacterium
AAGCAGAGGGAGAATAAATAGCAATATATAAGGCGTTAGGACTCTTGTCTCAAATTCTTCAGACAAAAAAAATTATCTTGTAATTTTCAAGATGTAGTGATGAATCGACTCAGCTTTAGGTCGATTCTCCTATGAAGGCCGTTAAACTTGGGCTAAGGAAATGAAGCAATCTAACCAACTACGGCTATATTACGATTTTCTCTGGCAAGAGAGGTTTTTTTCTTCGTACTTATTTTTCTATTTTTCATAGAGAATGGCCAGAACTGGAATTGAACCAGCGACACAAGGATTTTCAGTCCTCTGCTCTACCAACTGAGCTATCTGGCCTGAGGAAGTGATTGACCTCGGCAAGATCATAGCAAACAGAGGAGTTTTTATTCAATACCCGTCTTTTTCTCCCCTTTTTTAACCCGCATCTAGCAGCTGAGCTTGTGTCGATTCCTGCGCTTCAGGAGCCTGAAGCTCTACCATATCTTTGACAATATTCACAGCCTCCTCCATTTGAAGATCAGTCCCCCCTCTCTCCATCGGCTCGTCAATGCTATTGACCATGCTGCTACTTTGACGCTGCTTAATTTTTTCTGCTTTCTTCAAGAAATCTTGGAAATTTCCATTTTTAGAAACCCTCTCCGCACTGTTTTTCTTCAAGGTGGGGAGAATCTTTTTCCAATGCGTCACAACTTTTTGCAAAGACGGCATATAACGCCTTTCAAACATTGGGCGCGACTTCGAGTCTAGATCGCTCAATGAATCGTGATAAGCTGGCTCCACGCGATCCGGACTCAAAGGATATTCAAGATAGCGCTCCCCAATATTATAAGGCGCATATTGCGTTGGCACGACAATGTCAGCAATAACCCCCTCAATCTGGGCGCTTCTTCCCGATACGGTATAGTACCTACCCACAGTCACCTTGAAGAAAAGTTCGGCATTTTGATCCGTAATCGTTTGATACTGAATCGATCCTTTCCCAAAAGTTCTCTCATCGCCCACCACGAGAGCCACTCCATAGTCCTGCAGCGCTTGAGCGACAATTTCAGAGGCCGAGGCGGACATTTTTGAAGTTAAAACAACCACAGGGCCACTAAAATAACTTTTCCCCACAAGATTGCGTAAGTAATGCATCTCTCCTTTCCCATACTTGGACATCACGATGACCCCGTTAGAAACAAAAAGACCCGCTACCCGCACAGCTTGTCCTAAAAATCCTCCAGAATTTTCCCGTAAATCTAAAACAAGCCCTTTTAATTCCCCTATCGAACGGAAATTGCGAATTGCCTCTTTCACCTCTTTTTCACTGCTTGTCCCATCGCTGCTTTCATAAAAGGAATGTAAAGAAATTTTTCCAATCACACCTCCTTCCACTCGCTCGTAGTTTGACTGAATACGACCCTCTGTCATCACAATGGGCTGTTTTTTCAAGGAGACACGAAAAAACATTTCTTTTTTAAATACAGGGTCTAAACGCTTGAATCCGAGAACAATTTCCGCGCGATCCCTTTTTTTAAGGAGATCCAA
>CAIPFQ010000167.1 GCA_903864395.1 uncultured Chlamydiae bacterium
TATCTTAGAAGAAATAAAAATTCTTAGAGAGAGTCTCCCAGAACAAGTGAAATCTCATATCGAGCGCTTGGCTAATCCCATCTTCATGCCACGCAATGAAGAAGAGGTTTTGCGCAATATCATGACCCTTTCTAGACAGCTTCGCTTCGTCAATGACGCACCGCAAGTGACGCTCTCTTTTGACGAACAGCGAGGCGACGATCTTTGTTTTACCATCGTCGTGGCTCGGATCGTCTTAGAAGGAGCTCCTTCATTGCCCGATCTTCTCGCAAAAAAGTCCTTCAAAGAAACCTCTCCCATGCGGTTTTTTTCCGATCGACTCCGGCGAGTCGGTCTTTTAAGACGCAAATATATCAAGGAGGCCACCGTTTTACGCGCTCTCGTCCCGCAACAGCTTTTTCTCAGAGAAGACCATTCAATTGATTTTTACAAAGCGCGCGGGAGTGTATTCAACGCACTCTCAGAAATCATCGGAGAGCTGCGCGATTTCAACGGAGGCATGATTCTCAGACAGGGTGAGCATTTGAGTGCATTGAAAGCCTCTCTTGGAAAAACGTTTCAACATCAAAACATTCTCATCGAAAAGTTTTTTTATGCCTTAATGCCCATGGAAATGCGCAGTACGCTAGAAACAGAACCACTAAAACAATTTTTTCTTCTTTTTCTTCAGGCAAGAAGAACAGAGGTGGCGCAGAAAAAACAAGAAATTAAAAGAGCCATGGCCATTCTTCCTCTTTTTGAAGGGGTTGCAAAAAAGAAGATCGCAGAACAGCTTCAATCTCTTCGCGTCCCTGCGCACCAACTCGTCTCAGTGCAGCTCGATGACAATGAAACGAGTTTTATCGGAGCGATTCTTTTTAGCGAAGATCCCCTGTTACAGGTGCAGTTTCTTCAGCTTTTTTCTTAAACTCGAGTTAAAAAATCTTAAAAAGAAGGCGAATCACATCTTGATAGGTGATATAAATAAAGAAGAGGATCAACAACCCAACGAAAGGAATCGTAATTCTTTCCATGGTTTTTGGCGCTATGGGACGTCTTCTGACAATTTCCAAGAATGAAAATACAATGTGCCCCCCATCGAGAACTGGGATAGGGAGAAGATTCACGATTCCAAGGTTTAGGCTAATTACCGCCATCCAAAAAAGAGCCTCTTTCACCCCGATCATCCAACTTTGATGAACCACCTGAATGATTCCAACAGGACCGCTCATATATTTCGGATTGAGATGTCCTGAAAAAAGTCCCCGCAAAGTACGCCAAGTGTCCTCGATCACAGTTTTAAATTCGACGAGCGGGTTTGGATTATAGGTCACTTCTCGATCCCTAAGGGGAATTCCTAGAGCAAGGCGCTTTTTCGCAGCTTCAAACTGCCTCATCGCCTCAGAGCGCTTCGAAGGATCTTTCATGGATTCAATTTGTTTTTTAACAGAGCTCATTTCATGAGATAGCAAAGAGCGCTGCTCTGGCGTCATAGGCAATTCATTTTTCGCTCTAGGCGTCATGGGTGTTAATAAATGAAGACCTTCCCTAGGTTGAATTTCAGAGCTCATCCCTATCAACCCTACTAACTCTCTCAGAGAAGAAGGGCTAAAATCTTCAAAATGATCATTGACCTCTCTCCATTGAATCGGATTCACAAAAGAATGACCCCGCGCTACAATCATAAGAAAGCGTCTTTTTTGCAAAGCTTCTAGAAATTGATGCGTCGTTTGAAAGGGAATGCCATCGAGAGAAAGGATGCGATCCCCCTCTTCCAAGGGGAGGGCAAATGAGCCTCCTTGGCCTAAGGCAAGAAGAAGTTTTTCTTCTTTCGGCTCAAGAAAATCAAGAGGGCTCTCCACCACGCCTTTCGGAGAGATAGTAAAGGGAATAAAATAAAGATCCTGAAGCTTCGCCTTTAGCTTTGCGTCATACTGCCAGTCGCCAATTTCAGCTTTTTCAGAGGGCGTCATCTTCAGCGTATTTAATTGAACGCGAGGCACTTTCGCAGAAAATATCGAATCCCCCCTTTGTACAGTGAGAAGGACCGCCGAACCATTCATTAGAGCACTGAGCTGCTGCACAGAAAAAATCCGCTCCCCATCCGCCCAAATGATCCGATCGCCTGAGGTCATGCCACTAGTAGCGGCGGGCGTCCCTGCAGTGGCAAAAGAACTTTTTTCATCGTAAATCAGATAAGAGGCGGGTAATATAGGAAGAGCTCCTTCTATTTTCAAAGGATAAGAAAATGAGGTTTTAGATCCCGTCTTCGCATCGACTTTAAATCCATCGATCTGAATCGTCTCTTTCCCTTCAATAAGAGAGGCAATCAAAAGATCTTTAAACCCCTGAAACGGCTTTCCTTCACACTGTTCGATCACATCGCCTGGACGAAGACCTAATTGATAAAGAGACGACTGAGGATCTACCCAGCCAATGCGATGTGTAAAATCAGAAGAGGGTTTTAAGCGCCCCCCAACCACCCATACAGCGGTGAAAGCCAATAAAGAAAACATAATATTGACAAATGGGCCTGCGATAGCGACTTTGATCCGCTGCCAAGGAGTCTTTCCATAAAACCCATCAGAGACTTTCTCAGGCTCTTTATTGCCCTCGCGCTGCATTCCAGCAATGCGCACATAGCCCCCAAAAGGGAGACAGCAAATCATCCATTTGACACCCCGATGCGTCCAAGTATACAGAGGTTTTCCCATGCCAACGGAAAAAGCCTCAACGCGCATCCCTTCCCTTCTTGCCACCCAAAAATGACCGAGCTCATGGATAAACACAAGAAATCCCAATCCAAAAATTGCAAGTAAGATATAAAAAAAGCTTTCCATTCTATCCCATCTCTATGTCTAAGCAAAAGCCGCTAAATCCCTGGCTCTTTGATCCACTGAAAGAATCGCATCCAAGGCTAACACATTTTCTGGCTGATGGGAAGAGATTAATTTGTCTAATTTTTCCCCAATCGCGACCCAAGAAATTTTTCCCTGAAGAAATCTTTCCACAAGAACTTCATTTGCGGCATTCAAAAAACAGGGATAGCTTTTTCCAGCTCTTAGAGCATGAAGAGAAATGTTTAGGCAGGGAAAGCGCACTGGATCGTGAGGATAAAAAGTGAGGGTGCCATGTTTCAAAAAATTATACGGAGCGGATGGGCCTGGAAGCCTTTTAGGGAATGTGAGCGCATATTGGATTGGGAGCGCCATGTCGGGCTCTGCGAGTTGAGCCAATACAGAGCCATCGACAAATTCAACACAGCTATGCACTAGGCTTTGGGGGTGGATCACAGCCTCAATGCGCTCCGGCTCGATATCAAATAAAAAGCGCGCCTCGATCATTTCCAGCCCTTTATTCATTAACGTGCTGCAATCGACTGTAATTTTTGCTCCCATTTGCCAATTGGGGTGGGACTGGGCCTCTTGAGCGCTTACTTGCTGCAGCTCTTCTAAGCTTTTATCGCGAAAGGCTCCCCCAGAGGCGGTTAAAATCAAGCGGCGCACAGCCTTTTTATCTTGTCCTTGGAGGCACTGGTGGATTGCGCAATGTTCGCTATCGACGGGTAAAAGATCGACCCCTTTTTGTGTGCAAAGGGCGCGAATCCACTCTCCTGCGCAAACCAAAATTTCTTTATTAGCAATCCCGATTTGTTTTCTTGCTTCAATGGCAGCCACTGCGGGTAAAAGACCCACGCTTCCCGTCATTGCAAGAAGCACAAAATCAGCCTCGCTCAGGGATGCCACCGCTTGCAGCCCTTCCATTCCACCCAAAACGGGAATGTGGGGCATCCGTTTTTGCAACAAAAGAGCTTTTTCCTTGTCAAATACAGCCACAAGCTTTGGAGAAAACTCGAGAGCTTGATCGTAGAGGAGATCAATATTCGATTTAGCCGCGAGAGCGACCACTTCAAGCGTATCGGGGAGATGACGGACAACCCGAAGAGTTGAGTTTCCAACGGATCCAGTACTGCCTAAGAGAGAGATTTTTTTGCGCATGAAGACCGCTCCTTTATAAGGTTCCACATCTTCTTAAATATAACAGCCATTGGATAAAAAAGCCCAATCACACAGACAACAAGCCCTCCCGTAGAGAGAGGGAGTCCATAAACGCTAAGAATATGACGGGAGAGGGCGACTCCGACCCAAGAAGCAAGAATCCCCAGAGCGGGCGACCAACAAAGCAAAGCGCGCAATTTACAGCTAAAAAGGCGCGCCGTAAGGTACGGCCCTGTTAGGAAAGCTAACACAAGAAGCACACCCACCGCGCGAAAAGCCCCCACGCAAACAATTGCTGTTAAAATCAATAGCAAGAAACGAAAAACACCTGAACGGATTCCAAGCGTAGACGCATAGCTTGCGTCAAGGCTCGAAACCTGAAATTGTCGATAAAAAAGACAAATGACCGTGAGATTCAAACCGGCAAGCCAGGCAGAGAAGGAAAGGTCTGAAGAGCTCAGCGCGTCCACATTGCCCATAATCGCCTCAGCGCCTAAATGCACATCTCGAGTGAAAAGAGTCACCAATAAAACACCAAGAGCAAAAAGTGTAGAAAACACAAACCCCACGCTTGCATCCGTCTGCAAACGAAAAAAACGAACCATGCCCTCCGTCAAGACCGCTGTGAAAATCGCCGCAGCCAGAGAGCCTAAAAGAAGGGTAGAAAGAGAAAACATGCCCCCCCCCAACAAGCGGGAGGTCAACAGAAATGCCAAAACAATCCCCAGAAGAATTGTGTGAGATAAAGAGTTTGCGAACATTGTCATCCGCTTCAACACAAGAAAAGGGCCAATCAAACCGCAAGAAACCGCAATCAAAGACAAAACTCCGATCTGCACCTCATCGGCGTCCATTGACAAAGAAGACCCTAGAAGCGCATGAAAAATTCTTCCCCCTAAAACTTGAAAGAACGCAAAGAAATCAACCCCCCAATAAGGACTCATAAAGACACCCTCTCAGGAATCGGTTGGAAGTGTGGATCCACCTTGGGATCATCCAGCAGCCGCGTCAGAATTTTTTCAATCTCTGGCGTTAAAATATGTTCCATTTCTTCTGCTGTTGGATGAATTTTATCTTGAGAAATTCCCAGCTCGCTGACGAGATAAAGTTCCCAAAGACGATGCACCCGCACAATAGAAGAAGCTTTTCTCTTTCCATCTGCGCTCAAAACATATCTTCCCTCTTTTTTCTCCACCCAACCTTCCCGAATAAGCCGTAAAACACAAAAAAAGAGACTCATAAAAAAAATCGGATGGGCTCCTTTAAGCTCCCTGAAAGAAACGGGAATCCCTTTTTTCCACATCGATTTCAATATATTTTCGCTCACGCATCGAAAACGAAATTTTGAGGCCCTTCGCATACAGGAAATACACCCCTTCTTAGGAGAAAAAAGAAGAGCCAAAAGCGCTATAGCGGCACTCGAAAGGATGATCATGGGGCCTGTCGGGATCGCAAGCCTTACCCCCTCCCTAGAAAGAGCCATCGTTCCCTCGACAGATAAAATGTTGCCGATGAGACCACTGAGACCGCCAAAAAGAGCGGCAAGGCAAAAAAGAATTTTTAAACGATCTGTGAATTGACGCGCAGCGATCGCAGGCGCGATCGCCATGCCAGACATCAAAACAATCCCTACGCTTCGAATCCCTAAAATAAGGACGAGGAGGATGAGCCATGAGATAACTCTTTCAATCCAAACAGGAGAGAGTCCTGATGTTTTCGCATAATCCGCATCGAAAAGAACCACTTGCAGGGGGCGAAACACTAAACAAAGGCAAGAGACAATGAGCCCCGTTAAAATGGCGTAAAGAAGAATATGAATATCGGACATCGTTGCGGCTTGTCCAAATAAAAGTGTCTGAAGATGAGAGCGCCAAGAGGGAAGCGTATGCTGCATGGCACTTGCCGCCACGGTGCCTGCGCCAAAAAAAACAGCTAAAATAAAGCAGAGCGCTGCGTCAGAGCGCACTTTGCCCCGAGTCTCCATCCACTCAATCGCCTTTAATCCCAGAAAAGAACTGCAAAAAGCTCCTATTAAAATGGCGATGAGTGCGCTTTCATACCCCTGAGGGAACAAGAAGGCAAAAATACTCACCCCAATAATAATTCCTGGATAAGAGGCGTGGGAGAGTGTCTCGCTTAATAAGCAGCGTCGTTTCAGCAATAAAATCACCCCAACGAGCGAAGAGGCCACGCACATGAGAAAAGTACCCCAGGTAGGACCTCGCAACACAGGATCGGTAAAATAATCAAAAAAACCACTCACAGGATTCCTGTTCGATTTTTCATTAAAGAAAAGGCTGCCTCATCAAACAGGGATTGGTTTTTAGAAAATGTTCGACTCAAGTTCTCTCGATGAAAGACATCTTTCATAGGACCGCACGCGATGAGACGAGTATTGACGAGCATAGCCCAGTCAAAATATTCTTCCACCGTCATAAGATCGTGATGGATCACAAGGATCGTCTTTCCCTGCTGTTTTTGCGCTTGAAGCAGCCCGATAATCACTTTTTCTGTCGCCATATCGACTCCTGCGAAAGGCTCATCCAAAAGCAAGAGGTCCGCTTCCTGAACAAGAGCGCGCGCAATAAAAAGCCTCTGCTGCTGCCCCCCAGACAGTTCGCTGATTTGGCGTTTTGCAAACATCGCCATGCCTACAAGGTCAAGGGCATGGGAGGCCGCTTCTCTATCCGCGCTCCGAATTCTGCCGAAAAGCCCCACTTTTCCATACCTTCCCATCAAAACAACCTCTTCGACTGTGATAGGAAAGTCCCAATCAATCGACTCTCTCTGAGGGACATAAGCAATTTTTTTTTGGACAGAATGAAAAGGGCACCCGAACACACTCACGGTTCCAGATAAGGGACGAATAAGTCCAAGCGCCGTTTTAAAAAGAGTGCTTTTTCCAGCCCCATTGGGCCCTAAAACCCCAACGATCACCCCTTTAGGAATTTGAAAACAGACATCCCATAGCACCGTAGTTTTTCCATAACTTACATGCAAAGAATCTACACTCAGTGCGAAATTCATCATCAATTTCCCTCTTGCAAATGATTTGCGATCACATTTGCGTTGCTACGCATCATTTCGAGATAAGAAAGACCGCTCATTGAATCCCCATAAAGGGGCTCCTTACACACTCTGACATCAAAACCGAGCTCCCGACTCGCCGATGCGATTTTAGCGACTACATCCCGGCTAATATTGGACTCAGGAAACACGACCCGAATATTATGGCTCTGTAAAAAGTCAATGGCAAAGCGAATATCGGCAGGATTCAGTTGTCCATCTGGAGCGAGCCCCTCTGGAGCTGTAAATCGATTCGCCCAATCCGCTTCGCCCTCCTCTGCAAGATACGCTCTTGCAAAGTAATGAAAGGCGTCGTGGCTTGTGACTAAAAATCGCTGATTTGAAGGAACTTTCTGCAAGGTTGCGCGCATATAAGAGTGGGTTATGGCCATTTTTTTCTTTAAAGCCGCAACCTTTTCTCGATAGTAAGGCGCTCCTTCGGGATCGATCAAGGAGAGACGCTCCTCAATTTCCTCTGCAACCCCTTCCCAAAGAGAAACATCCATCCAAATATGAGGATCGAAAACTCCCTCTTTTTGGATGATTTTTTCTGGGGTCTTATTCTGAATTGCATAGCCTAGAGAGATCGCTTTTTCATTTGAAAAAAGAAGAGAGGATAAACTCGCTCCATGCTCTAATCCCAGCCCATTAAAAAAAATAAGATCGGCCCTAGAGAATTTTTCTCCATCGCCCTTAACAAGGTCATAGCTGTGAGGGTCAAGATCGCCCGAAATAAGAGTCCAGACATCGACCCTCTCCCCTCCAATCTCCCCTGCTAAATCGCCAATTTGCGCAATCGTGGATAAAATTTTTATTTTCCCATTCGGTTCCATCCACCGGGAAAGAGGTGAGGAAAAATTTTTTTTAGCACATGCGCAGCACATCATCAGAGCCACTATCACTGAAAAAATACCTTTAAACACTTAGTTGCCCCCCTTTTTTCATTGCTCAGGAGTGTACCCTTGAACATATAAAAAAACAAGAGGGAAGAGGACTAAAAGAATCGATAAAATAAGAAAAAAACCAATATCTTGCAAAAAAAACAGAAGATTTATATAATCCCACAATAATTTCAGAAAGAGAGGATATTGCCATAGGTTAGACAAATATAACCAAAATGACAAAGTTCTCTTAGAGAACAGAGTAAAAACATTACAAACACCAGAGAAACAAAGAAAAAACTATGAGAGACTTAGAAGACATAATCGCTAAAGCGATTAAAAAAATAGTCGCGAAAAAAGAAAATGAACTTTGCAAATATCTTCCTATGAAAAGCGGGGGTTACATGCATCACTTCACA
>CAIPFQ010000168.1 GCA_903864395.1 uncultured Chlamydiae bacterium
AAAATTTTAACGACCATGAAAAAAATCCAATGGGTTTTCTGGGGTTTGTGGCGAGTATACAATCTTGAAGAAATATTCCCCACAAATATTTTTTCTCTCACTTTTGGCTAAAATTGGTACCAATTTTAGCCAAAAGTTGGTAATTTATCGTCGATATGACACCGAGGTGAGGCGATGCGAAGAAAATTAGAGAAAGAACTCTCTGAGTGGAAAGACCGAAAGGAACATCTCCCTATTTTGTTAAGAGGCGCTAGGCAGGTGGGAAAAAGCTATCTTGTGGAACGATTTGGAAAATCTTTTTTTGAGGATGTGGCTGTCGTCGATTTGGAAAACAGACCTGATTTGCGACAGGTGTTTTCTGTGAGGGAGCCGAGTGAAATTCTTTCCAGGCTTTCCTTATCTCTCGGCAAGCCGATTGTGCCGGGGAAATCGCTTCTTTTTCTCGATGAAATTCAGTTGTGCCCTGAGATTTTAACTTGTTTGCGGTATTTTAAAGAAAAAATGCCCGAGCTTCACGTCATTGCTGCAGGTTCTTTATTAGAATTTTTGTTGCAGGAGGAAAATTTTAGTTTTCCAGTCGGGCGCGTTGAGTTTCTCTATCTCAGACCTCTTTCATTTCTTGAATATTTAGAAGCTGCTGCCCCTTTTGTGGCTTCCAGACTTCAGGAATGGAATCTTGAAAAGATGCCGAGCGATATGGAGCATCAAGAAATGCTGAAATGGGTGCGCCGTTACTTATTTACAGGGGGTATGCCTGCAGCTGTTTCAGCCAGTCTTCAGGAAAATTCTTTATTAGAATGTCAGCGAGTTCATTATCGTATTCTCCAAGCCTATGAAAGTGATTTTGGAAAATATGCTAAAGAAATACAACATAAGTATCTACGCCTTGTATTTCAAAGGGCGCCAGCCCTGGTTGGAAAAATCCTTAAGTATCAAGAGATTGATCCAGAGGTGCGCTCAAGGGATTTAAAGCCAGCGATTGATCTTCTATGTCACGCGGGTCTTTTTCAACGTACATTCGCGACAACGGCGGCAGGACTTCCTTTACATGCCCATGTGAAAGAGGGTCGAGCAAAACTTTTTTATCTCGACGTGGGACTTCTGCAAAGTGCTACAAAGGTTGATTCCGAAGCCTTTTTTCAGGAAGATATTTTGCAAATTAATTCAGGAATGCTTGCTGAGCAATTCGTTCAACAAGAGCTTTTGAGCTATAGCGCCCCGTTTCAAAATGCTCCCCTTTTATTTTGGGAAAAAGAGCGAGCGGAAGCAGAGGTGGATTTTGTCATCTCAATGGGATCGAAAATTTTCCCTATTGAAGTAAAGGCCGGATCTACGGGCGCTTTGCGCTCGATGCATGGATTTTTAAACGAGAAAAAATTAGAGCTGGGGATTCGTATTTCTCAACACCCACTCTCCTTGAGAGAAAATCTTCTTTCTGTTCCGCTGTATCTCATCAGCTCTCTTGGAAAGATCTGTGGAAAGTTTGTTCATAAGTCAGTAAGTCTCTAATGGTTTGTGGGTTGCGATATCATGGTTTGGTTTTGTTTAACTGGTTTATTGTAAGTTCTTTACGGTTTATTTTGGGAGTTTGAAAGCACTGCGTTGTTTTTTGTTTATAACTGCTTGGATTCCAACAGAAAGTGTGCTTTTCTATAAGCGCTAAAGCGAGATTCTGCCAGGCTTTTTTTGTTAGGCGTTGACAAATCTTCAAAATCATAAATGAGCTTGAATCCTGAGAGAAAAAGGGGCGTAGAGCATAAGTTAAAAGCAAAAAGCGCGTGATTGACATTCTCTTTGGTTTTTGTAATCGCAATTCGCTCTGTTGTGATTGTATCTACCGCAACGTGAGGAAGGAAGCTATGCGGAGGAAATTTCCACAGAAGTTCATCGACAAAGCTTTGTGCTTTTTCATCCTCGGTAAAAAAAATGAGAGAGTCTCGATGGATGAAATGTTTTTTCGCCGTTTCTGCGATGCTTTTGAGTTTTGCTGAAGAATCTGCGACTTGAAAAAAGATCACGCGTGTTTCTGAAGATTCCATAGCCCTCGTTGGTTAAAGAGGTCTGTCTGGATGGATCAGACCACAAGAAACGATGAATTTTACCGCCTCTTCGTTGCTCATGTCAACCTTATAAGTGTCTTCTTCGGGAATAAACAGAAGAAATCCTGTGATGGGGTGGGGTGCTGTTGGAGTGAACACGGATACAAACGAACCTTTGAGCGCGGCTTGAATTTCTTCTGCCACCTCGCCTGCTTGAAATCCTATTGTATAGGTGGATCGGTAAGGAAAAGGAATCATCACGGGATATTTGAACGCTTTTTTTCCATCTTGAGAAAATAGCGCGGCCACAATATCTCTGCTAATCGTGTAAACCGTTTTAATCAGAGGAATCCGAGAGAGCAAAAGATTTGTTGCTGCTAGAATGTGCTTAATAATAAACCATCTCGTGATGCTAC
>CAIPFQ010000169.1 GCA_903864395.1 uncultured Chlamydiae bacterium
AGCCCCAAGTGCTCCAAAAGGCGATGGATTGGTTTCAAAGATTTACCAAAAACAAATTTACGCTAGAGGCTCCTACGACGAGGAAGGGGCAGATTGTCTATGAGGCAATCGACACCTCGTTCAGAGACAGAAGAAGTCTCGATGAGCTCTCACGCGGCACGCGGATGCAGTTGCTCATGGCTGTGCGTCTCGCCTTTACACTGCACCATGAAAAAAAAGGAGACCCCCTTCCCATCTTCCTCGATGAAGTGTTGGCCAATACCGATCCAGAACGCTTTGATGCGATTGCGGAAGTGGTCGGCGAGCTGGTGCATAGCGGTTTTCAGGTTTTTTATCTCACCTGCAATCCAGAAGATGTTTGGAAATGGAAGCAGAGATGCCCAGAGACCCATGTGATCGACCTTGCAAAAGAACAAGGGAAACAAGCGTTTTTAACGGCTCCTTTGCCTCAAAGGCAAGAGGAAACAGGAATCCAACAGCCTCTTGGACAAAGTTTTGAGAGCTACGTTCAGGAACTTAAATTGCCAGGGATTCGATTCGATGCGCCGATCGACCAAGTGCCCATTCATTATTTTGTCGATTGTTCAGATGATTTGTTTCATTTGCTTAGTTCTCGGATCGAAGTGTATGGCAATTTAAAGGCTGTTAAGCCGGAAATTTTTGCTAAAAGGTTTCCCACAGCGATGCCTCTCGTAGCAAGGCGTAAAGAGCTTTTGGAAAAAGTCTTCGCTCTCAAGACTCAAGGGCGTGGCAAGTCTCTTTCTCGATCTGTTTTTATTGAAGGAGGCTTAAGCGAAGGGTTTCTTGAGCCTCTTTCGACGTTGGCAGAAGAATTAGGGGGCGATGCAAAAAAGTTTGTGGAAGGGATCGAGGCGAAACGGATTAAAAGATTTCGGATGGATGAGCGCTGGGAAAGTTTTAAGTTCTTTTTAGAGGAAAAAGGGTTTTTTGATCCTCGCGAGGTTTTGAGCGACGATGCCATTCGATACGAGCTTCTCGTAGAAATGTCGGAAGAGGCAGATCGACGTTTCATTGAAGGGTGTATCCATGCGGCACAGTAACGAAGAAAAATTTTCCGCTTTAAGAGCTTTTCGGTTGCCGATAGATCACTACGCGATCATTGGGTTTCTTCCTTATAATGCCCTATAATCCAAGATTCCACTTCTTTTTTGGTTTGCTCAACTTTGACAAAACGCTGGAGAGCCTCCTCATAGGATTTATTGGTTTTTATTACAACGCCTTTAAATTTGGAAGACTGTCTGCTAATTTGTATCTGTAAATCTAAGTTATGTTCTGTAATCTTAACTTCTATATGAAGAAGGTTTCTCTGCAATGTATTTTCAAAATTTATGCTGCTGACCTGGGGATCTGGCAGCCATTGATTGATTTGATTGCAAAAAGTACAAGTGCAAGAAATGTGCCCAGTTTTGGAAAAGTTTGAGGGTGTCTGAGGGGCTAGAGGATAAAATTCTTGCGCCCGTTCTAAGAAGGTTTCGGCGATTGTTTTTAAAATACTGAAATGATGCGTTTCTGCTTTCGCAGATCTTATCGCATTGAGCAGCTCGGGAGCATAAACAGAAGAGAGCCAAAGGGGCTTTTGATACGTCTCGAGGCTCAGGAGAACTTCATGAGAGAGCTGTTGATTTCCAAGGATAGAGAGAATTTGAAATAAGCAACTCAAAGAGTTTTGAGTGTTGCTCTCGGAGGCAGTGGCCTGCTTCCAAATCTCTTGAAACCATGCCGTAATGAGAGGATAACTATCTGAAGGGGAGGGTTTTTCTAAGAGCAACCCACAAATCCAAGGGAGAATTCTGATGACGCTATGTTTTTCTTTATATTGATTAAGAACTTTGTGAATAACCTCTTTAAAAGCAGTCCAAGAAAATTGGTCGAATATCCGAACGAGAATCTTGCTATTGATGCTCAATAGACTTTGTTGCAATTTTCTTTGTATGAGTTTTTTCAAGCTATCGATATCTCCCAAAAGGATCAGGCTTTCTAGGATCTCGTTTGGTTCTCTAAAACTTAGATGATCTATCACGTGATGAGCCAATAAGATCGTTTTCTTGCGATCTTCCTCTTTTGAGAGTCCCTGTTGGATTGTTTTTTTTAAATAATGAATGGCGTAGTCGATGTCTGTTTTTAAAGCAACGTCAATGTCTTGAGTTTCAGACCACAATATGACAGCACCTCGATGGTACCAAAGCTCCTTCCTGGCCCCTTCGTTGCCAGTAGCCTCTGAAATAGAGACTTCTTTGCCAGAACCCTTACGCAAGGGGATCTTTGCGAGGATCTGATCCTCTTCAAGAGCCAGTCTTTGAATGGTCAATTTTTCTCCGGCAGGGGTGATAAAATTGTGGGCGAAAACTTCTTGGCGTAGGATGCCATGCTCTTCATATTGACCGTTCCAGCAATCGCCATAGCTCTCTTCAATAGAGCTAACTAAGGACAGAAAAATTTTGCAATGATTTTTTTCTGCAGATCTAAATAAAACAGAAGTTTTTGCGAGGTCATTGTTTTTCAAATTGGCGATGGCTAGATTTTGTTCAGAATAAGAATGGTCGAGCAGATAGACGAAAAGAGGATTCTCATTTTGCCCCTGAATCATCCGCCTGTATTCGTCTAGCGTGATTGAGTTTAATTCGACTTTTTCACTGAGGAGAGGATTGAGATCGCCTGAAGTGGATGCAGTGAAACAAGCAGCCTGTTTTTCCTGCCATTTTTGGATATAGGCGTCCACTTGTTCGTTAATCTCTGTTTGTTGAGATAGCAGAGGCTGGTTTTTTCTATTGGCGATGGCTAGATTGTAGATCAAGGAAAAACGATAGCCAGAGATAATGGGTTTTACCTCGTGGTAGCAGTCGGCATAAAAAGCTGCGAACTCTGGATAGAATTTGGCTTTCCCTGCAAAAGAATAGCAAGAAGTTTCACTGCCCTGCTTTACGATAAGCTCGCCCCCTTCGTGCATAGAGGGGAGGTTCACCACCATAGTGGCAAACATATTGGGAATTTTTTCTGTATCGCGATGTTCTTGAAAAAATGAACCTTTTGTGTAAACAAGAATTTTGTAGAGCTCGAAATCTATTTGGCTGTCGAGCAAGCCTAATTGTTTGGCAATTTCTTTGCAGGCATTCGCTATAACTGTATCCCATTGAGGATTTGTAATTTCCAGGGCTTCTGGAGATATTTGCCAAACATTTCTCACTGTCGTGTCTATAAGGGTCTCTTCTCCTCGACCAAATGGGGCCTGTTCGCACTGCGCAATGATTTTTTCTGCTTGGCTGTCTATCAGGGGCAGGGAAATATCTCCTACATTTTTAACGACAATTCCTGGGAAAACAGGGTCGAGCTTCCCCGATACTGAAAATGTTCCAGTGCCTTCGATCTTCTGCATTAATTCGACAAATTCATTCATGAAAAACCAAGTTACTATGTGTAAGTGAAAAAAGATGGTAGCGAAAGCGATGATTTTAGTATAGGGGGGAGCAAAACTCAGACCGGAACTCAGGCTAAGACCTGGGTTTCTGTGGGTCTAGGTTTTGCCTAATTCGGTCGTTCCTTATTCATTGTTGCTCTGTCCTGAAAAAAATAAAAGAGTCGAAGAGACCGATTGACGGTTTATAGGACAGTCTTTCCAGGGGGAGTAAATTGTATCTGAGGAATAAGGCTTAGGAAAAATTCTTTCGACCATCCTTCTATTTCTCTGGGATCGCGCAAAAACCTCCGAATGTCTTCGACAGCCATTTCTAAATTCAAATCACGAATCTTTTTCTTAAGAAGCTCGCCAAAAATTTCAGGAGTTAGGGGAACATTTTCTCGATAGTGACCCGATTGGCGCATTCGCTCTTCCAAATGACTTAAGTGGAGGGAAATTTTTTTAGAGACATACCAAATTAAATCGTACCAATCTCTTCCTTTGACCCTTATCTTATAGGGACGGCAGAGTAAGGCATGCATTTTTCCTGCAAATAAATCCTCAGGGACATAGGTGCGTACAGAAAAAGGCATGGGTCTTGTTAAATAGCGAATTTCTGTAGAAAATCCAAGGGGTGGATTAATATCAACTTCGAGTTTAATCTTTATATTTTCATTCGACTGCGTATGTTTTTGCAATTCCTCACCGAGACCAAT
>CAIPFQ010000170.1 GCA_903864395.1 uncultured Chlamydiae bacterium
CAAAAATTTTTGGATATCTCCACATATTTCTTGACTCAACGATCTCTACTTCTTTTTGTGTCGATCGCGCCGTCTACGTTTTTTTCTTTTGTGGCGTGCGATTTTCGCGCGTCGTTTCTTTTTTACAGAAGACATGGTTTTTCTTATCCCTTAAAAAGCTTTGTTGCTAGGTTCTAGCTTAGAGCATTCGCCCCTAAAAAGTAAAGGGTTGTTTTTCTCCTCTTTCCATTTTTAGGAAGAAGCTGTTATACTTAATCCTGAAAATCGCAAGGAAGGTCGCAAGGAAGGGAGTATGGAATTAGGTTTTTCTCCAGAAGGAAAAATTTTTCCTTATAAGGAAGATTCTATAGAGATATCCTCTCCTGCGAATGATTTTTTTGAATTAGAAGATCTTTTTAAAAAAGATTTTCCCTTGGCTCTTGTTCGCCTGGGGCTCTCCGATTTTAAAACAGAGCTTTCTCCAAGCGTGTTTTTTTGGCAGTCCTTTGCCCGTCTTTTCATTGCCTCTGTCTGTAAATTGCAGAGCATAGCTTCCATGCCGCTTCCGTCTGTCTCTGATTTAGAGAGCCTCCTTGCGGGGGCTCCTTTTATGCGGGGCTCTGAATACATTTCTTTGCCATTTCTCCTCGAATTTTGGGCGAGGATGAGAGAGGCTCTCCGCGCTGACACGAGGGTCTTTCAAGGGTCTTTGCAAGAGTATTTTAATCAATACGGCGGACGCTGGAGCCTGGCTGGTTTTGTTTGTTTTCATTTGGCAGAGAATAAAAGTCATCCAACCAAGCCGTTTGCTTTTCTTGCGACGTACACAACGGCGCCCTCTGAGGACCCTGCTGCCCAGCATCTCCCTTTGAAGCGCGCAATACAAAATTCGACGCCAGCACAGCTTCTAAATCTTTTGGCTCCAGTGCAAAAGGCTGCTGCGCTAAGCCCTTTTGTGCAACGGATTGTCGATTCAGGGGCTCTTTTTGAAGCGGTTGCTTGGACAGCGCGGGAGGCACACCAGTTTTTGCAAGAAATCCCTTTGATGGAGGGCAGTGGTGTGGTGATTCGAGTGCCCAACTGGTGGAGCGCGAAAAAGCCTGCGCGTCTCAAAGCGCAAGTGCAAATCGGAGATACAGCGCCCTCGATGCTGGGCTTGGATAGCTTGCTTACCTTCGATATTCGGCTCGCGCATCCTGATGGAGATTCTTTGAGCTTAGAGGAATGGGAAGCTCTTGCGCGGGGAGGCGAAAAATTTGTAAAGCTTCGAGGCAACTGGGTAGAAATCGACGCTGAAAAGCTAGGGGAGCTTCTTTCTCAGTGGAATCGGCTGAAGCGCTCTGCGAAAGAAGGTCTTTCGATGGCGGAGGCGTTGCGCCTTTTGGCAGGAGGCCCTAGTGCTGGCCTTGGGGAGTCTAAGGCGGAATCTGTGTGTTCAGAATGGCTGCAAGTGCTCCCTGGCAGCTGGCTTCAAGAAGCGATTTCGCAACTAAAAAATCCAGAGGCAAAGGGCGTTGAAGTTGTGGAAGAGGTTTTGGCCCAATCGCTTCAAGCGACGCTGCGCCCTTATCAAAGAAGAGGGGTGCAATGGCTTTGGACTTTGTATCAGTTGCGCCTTGGGGGCTGCCTTGCCGATGATATGGGATTGGGAAAAACGATTCAAGTGCTCTCTCTTCTTTTAACGATCAAGGCGTTAAGAGGCGTAGGTCTTCCTCACTTATTGGTGGTCCCTGCGTCGCTTCTTGGGAATTGGCAAGCGGAATCTCACCGTTTTGCGCCAACATTGAGCGTGCGTCTGATTGTTTCGGGGGCTCGGGAGGATAATTGTTCGGAAGGGGTCGATCTTTTTATCACTACGTATGGAAATCTCTATCGATCGGAATGGATGCAAACCAAAGAGTGGGACTTGGTCGTTTTGGATGAGGCGCAGGCGATTAAAAATCCTGGCGCCAAGCAAACAATGGCTGCAAAATCTCTGCGCTCTCAGATGCGTCTTGCTTTGACGGGAACCCCTGTTGAAAATCGACTGGGAGATCTTTGGTCGCTCTTTGATTTTACTTCGCCAGGTCTTTTGGGCTCTGCCAAAGCTTTTAGTTCTTTATTGAAGAGCGCCGATGCATCGCGCTTTATTGCCGCGCTAAGAAAACTGACGCAGCCCTATATTTTGCGACGAATGAAGACGGATCGGACGATTATTGCAGATCTTCCCGATAAAACAGAGATGAAAACCTATTGCCATTTGAGCGATTCTCAAATTCGCCTCTATCAAGAGACGACAGAGGATTTGATTTTGCAGCTTGAAAAAGCTGAGGGAATGAAGCGGCGCGGCCTTGTCCTGGCCTCTTTGATGCGTTTGAAACAAATTTGCAATCATCCTGTGCAGTGGTTAGGCGTCGGAGAGTATGAAGAGGGAGCGAGTGGAAAATGGGCGCGGCTGCGTGAAATTTGCGAAGCCATTTGTGAAAAACAGGAAAAAGTGTTGATTTTTACACAATTCAAAGAAATCATTGCGCCGCTTTTTGCTTTTTTAACGAAAATCTTTGGCCAAGAGGGACTGATGCTTCACGGAGGAACAGCTGTATCGCAAAGAGCTCTTCTTGTGGAAAAGTTTCAAACAGACCCGGGGTGTCCCTTTTTTCTGCTCTCCTTGAAGGCGGGAGGCACTGGGCTGAATTTGACCAGGGCGTCGCATGTCATTCACTTTGATCGCTGGTGGAATCCCGCTGTGGAAAATCAGGCGACGGATCGCGCCTATCGCATTGGACAAAAACGCTCTGTGCTTGTGCATCAATTTGTATGTCGAGGAACGATCGAAGAAAAAATTGATCTGTTGATTGAATCAAAAAAGAATTTATCTAAAGAATTGCTCGAAGGGAGTGGGGAGATTTTGTTCACTGAGTTATCGAATGACCAGGTGATCGATTTGGTCTCGCTCGACCTTTCTAGGGCGTTAGGAGAATAAAAAATGGGATTTTGGCCTCGTTATGTTCCCGTGGCAGAGAGACGGGCAAAAGCTGCGAAGCAATTAAAAGCTGCGAAGGCAAAGGGAAATCCCCTGAACCCAGTGGTTGTGGAAGGGCGTCAGATTGCGCAAACTTTTTGGGGCAAAGCTTGGTGCGAGCACCTTGAGAAATTTAGCGATTATGAGAATCGGCTGCCGCGGGGGCGCACCTATGTGCGCAATGGCTCTGTGATTGATTTACAAATTAGCCCTGGAAAAGTGGCAGCGCAGGTCGTGGGCTCGTATCCTTATAAAATTGTGATCGAGATTAAGGAGATGGCGCGAGAGAAATGGAAGGCTCTCGCCGCCTCTTGCTCTGGAAAGATTGATTCTTTGATTGAGCTCTTACAGGGCAAATTTTCAAAAGCGGTGATGGCGCAAATGATTGATCCCCAAGGAGGCCTTTTTCCTAACGAGAGTGAAATTTCTATGCGCTGCTCTTGTCCTGATAGCGCGGATATGTGTAAACATATCGCAGCGGTTCTCTATGGGGTAGGTGCTTGTTTGGACACAAAGCCCGAGTGGCTCTTTACCTTGCGTCATGTGGATCATCTTGAGTTGATTGCAACGGTTGGGGCAGAGACGCTGCTGACGGGGTCAGCGCAAGGTGTGGATGTACTGGAAGACGGAGATCTTTCTTCTCTCTTTGGGATCGATGTGGCAGCGCCCTCGAATGCGAAAGAGACTCCTATTGCAGCCGTTGAAAAACTCCCTGAGAAAAAAGCTCGATTTGTGAAAAAGCCGAAGATTGAACAGGCTGTTGCAGTGGATGTGAGCTTGCTTCAAGCGGCTAAATTGCTTTGCATTACACAGAAGCATTTGCGTCAGCTTGTAGAAAATAAGTCGATTGCCTCGTCTTTAAAAGGAAAAGAAGAGCGCATATCTTTTGAAGAAATTTTGCGCTATAGAAAGAAAATGTTACTTTAGAAAAAGGGCGTCCATTTGAATTTCTTGATCGACAACGGAATGAAAGTGATTGTTTCGCTTTGTTCCGTATGTTGTGATGAGCGTGAGAAATGTTGATTTTTTTGTTTTTGTGAGGTTCTCAAAGCATGATTTTTTTGTTTGCAAAGTTTTCGCATAAGCTTGGTCTATACAAAATTCTCCTTCATAAAATTTAATTTCGCAAAGATTAATGCAGTGGTCGGCTCGATCAATTACTAAATCGATTTCTGCGCCACATTCTTTGGTTTTTTTTGCCATTTTGAAGTTTTTGTGAGTACAGCTCCAATTTCGAGGGCTGCCTTAATGCTTTCGATCGACTTTAGGCAGATCGCTTCGAATGCATGGCCTGTCCAGCTTCTCCAAGAGGGAGAGCCTCTTTGCATCATCCAATAACCGGGACTTTTTGTTTGCAAATCGAGAGAGGAGTCCAATACTGTATGCAAATCCTTTTGTTCTCTTTCTCGACCAATAATTTCCATTTTTCCCATAACAACTCATTTTTTGCGCTGAATATGACATTAATTATAGCGCAAGATGAAAAAATAGGCAAGTTTGCGCTGGATATGGCGTAATTCATGGTAGCCATGGGGTTTATTTCGCCTGCTGGAGTGGGTCTTGAGATGGACATAAATACATGGTCATGTTACCATGGTCTTAATCTCAAAAGAGGGTGTTTGTATGTCGGAATTTATCCAAGCGGGAAAATTTAAAGCGCAGTGTTTAAGACTGATGGATCGGGTGCAGAGAACTAAAAGAAGAATTGTGATTACAAAGCGCAACAAGCCTGTTGCGCAACTTATTCCTATAGAGAAAGATGTATCTGTTTTATTTGGAAAAATGAAAGGAACGGTTCAGATTCTCGGGGATATTATTTCTCCCATTGAAGAGGTGTGGGATGCCACGCATTAATGTTCTTAAGCAGCACAAGCTTTTGCTCGACACGCACGTATGGATTTGGATGGCCATGGGGGACCCAGTGGTTACTTTAGCTATGAGACAGGCTATAGAGAGGGCGAAAGAGTGTGATCATTTATTAATTTCTCCGATTTCAATTTGGGAAATATCGATGTTGGCAGAAAGAAAAAGAATTACTTTAGAGATGGATGTGACTGATTGGATTAAACAGTGGGTAGATCTTCCTGGGATTTCTCTTGCTACCTTTTCTTTGCAAGTAGCTATTTTGAGCAATCGGTTGCCAGGAACAATTCATGGTGATCCAGCGGGTCGAATTCTTATTGCTAGTGCATATGAGTATGGTGCGGTATTAGTGAGCGCAGATGAAAAAATTTTACGATTTGGTGAGGGAGCTTTTATTTCTGTATGTGATCCCACGGCGAAGTGACAACAGCCCTCTATGAAAATCTAAGCGCTCTTTGAGCGAATAAGAACTTCTTTGCCCTCGAAGGCAAAACCGATGAGGATAATGCGGCGCACACCTCGATCGAAAAGCTCTTGCGCGTAGAGTCTTTCTTCCATTTGCTTAAGGGCTGAGATGACAGCGAGCTCTAAAGTGGTCTGTTCGAATCTTCCTACTTTTTTAAATTCCATCACAATGCCAAGATCGGCAAGATTTTTTGGAATGAGCAAAACATCATAGCGACCGAGACCACTTTCTCGATTCGATTTAATCTCATAGCGATCTTGAAAACCGATCAGCATTCCGAGGACAAATGCGTGATAAATTCTTTCCGAAGCATCGGCGGGAACATCGAATACGCTCACTGAGGAGAGCAAAAATTCTTTAAAAATCTGTGAAAATGTTTCAATGTCGCCTTGCGCCAAACTACTGAGAAGAAGTTTATATTTATATTCTTGCAAAGTTGCGATGAACCAATCGCGAATCATCCCTCGATATAATTCTCGAATCTCAAAATTCGGAATTTTTAATCGACTCGAGAGGCCATAGGCTGGCGTGTGATCGAGAGCCACATAACCGCTATAAAGCAAAAGGGACCAGATCGTGTTTGGATTTTGTTCTAGTTGAGAAAAAACGATGCCCTCTTCTAATGTTTTTTCAATCGTGCCGCCTCGAAGCAGCTCTTCTAAATCTGATTTCAGCTCATCCGTTCCCTGCGCTATGAGATGTTTGATCATTGCGTTATCGCTGGTATTGACCCAATAAGGAGCCAAAGCGCCCTGTTTAGCCATGCAGCTTAGCAGAGACCAAGGATTATAGATTTTTGCACAAGATCCTATCCGATAGCCGTTGTACCACTGTCGAATCTGGGGAAGCAAGTGAATGAGACCCGCTTCTTCTAAGAGCACAAGAACCTCTGATTCAAGCAAACCGAATTTATCTTGAAATTCCTCATCGAGGATCGGGCTATTTTCATAATTCCGACATTCGC
>CAIPFQ010000171.1 GCA_903864395.1 uncultured Chlamydiae bacterium
GCCGGTGCTTCTTTACCAAGTACTATCAAATCGAGGCGTTATTATCGCCTCTTTCTTGCTCCCTAGCGAAAGAGCTTTACAACCCGAAGGCCTTCTTCGCTCACACGGCGTCGCTTCGTCAGGCTTGCGCCCATTGCGAAAGATTCTCGACTGCAGCCTCCCGTAGGAGTCTGGGCAGTATCTCAGTCCCAGTGTTGGCGGTCAATCTCTCAATCCGCCTAGACGTCTTAGCCTTGGTGAGCCCTTACCTCTCCAACTAGCTGATATCCCATGGGCTCTTCTTTAACCACGAGGTCTTGCGATCCCCCGCATTGATGGTATAGGATGCCCTATAACACCTCATTCGGTATTAGCGACCGTTTCCAGTCGTTATTCCCAGGTCAAAGGTAAATTACCCATGTATTACTAACCCTTGCGCCACTATATAGAGTTGCCCCTATATCGTACGACTTGCATGCCTCATCCACGCCGTCAGCATTCGATCTGAACCAAGATCAAATTCTCATTTGATATAAATTTTTGACTAAAAGTTTTGCGGTCTCATCCTTGCAGATGTACCGCACAAGCCAGTTCTTCTATTCTTCTCTCTTCCCACTGTCAAAACAGGTCTGAGTCAGTCTCGCCAACCCTTTTCGACTTCGCGTCATTTCTGATTCGCGTCGAAGTGAAAAACATACACGATTTGGTATTTTTCTGCCAAGCTCTTTGAAAAATTTCCGATTTTTATTGTTCGCAATCGCCTGAAAACCAAATATTTAAGAACAAAATAAATCGAGTCAAAAACAAGGTCGCAAAATCTTAGAGGCACCACAGAAAGGACGCGATGACTTTTTCTAGAAACGCGAGAGCCTCTCTCGCCTGTGGTTCACTTTCATAACAAAGTCAGTTACATCGCTCGCCCTAATATAGAAGCTCGCTTGCCAAGAGAAACAAAAAAATTTAATTTTTTTGTTGCACGATTCCAATCAAATACCTATTCTCACGATAAAAAAGAAACTCCTACAGCTCAAGTGGGCTGGAGGAGAGAAAAACAAGAGGGATTGCCCTCTGAAAATCAATAGAGTGGAGAAAAGATTATGAGTTTCAAGTGGGATTACACCCTCAGCAAAGCAATGCTTTCTTGCGTTGCTTTATTTGGATTATCAACAAACGCATTTGCGGCGAAAGAACCAGAAAAAAAACCAAATTTCGCCTTTTCTTACCCAAAAGATTTGTGCCTTACAGATCCTAGAGATTTCTATTTCTATGTAGAGGGTGTCGCTTTCCAAGGAGCAGAAACTGGTCTCGACTTTGCGATCATCAATAACAATGTATCTCAAACCGCCTACACAAATAACCCAGCTCTTCAAGGCTCTGTCTTTGGCTTTACAGGGAATAACGAGGATTGGGGCTATAACTTTGGTACACGCATTGGCTTCGGCGTAAACGTCGATCACGATGCTTGGAATTTCGATTTCGATTGGCTCTGGGTCAACGTAACCAATTCTAACAGTTTCAGCACAGGAACCACAGGCGCAACAATCCTTCCCATTTGGCTCCCCTTGGACGCTCTACCCAATACAGGGACAAATACAAATAACTACCAAAACACGAGCGGTCACTGGCAATGCATCGTGAACGTCGTCGACGCAACATTAGGCAAACCCTATTATATCAGCCGAAAAGTCATTTTTAACCCGCACTTCGGTCTCCGTTTTGCGCAGTTAGATCAAGACTTTGGAGTTAGCTATGGCAATAGTACGGTTAGCGCAAATCAAGTCAAATTCCAAACAGAAAATGACTTCATCGGCGTCGGTGCTCGCGTTGGGATCAACACCGACTGGCTCCTCGGCTGTGGATTTAAACTGTTCAGCAACGTCTCGGCCTCCGCTCTCGCTGGATGGTTTGATACAACGCAAAAATTCACAATTTCTAACTCTGTGTCAACACCAGACAACAGCGTGAATCTCACAAATAATCCACAGGCGTTCGTGCCAAATCTTGAGCTCAATCTCGGTCTTGATTGGGGAACCTATTTGGATAAAAAACAATACTATCTCGACTTTAGAGCGGGCTATGAGTTTCAAGTATGGTGGGATCAACTGCACATGAGACAGTTTGTAACCTCCGTAGGCAACGGAAACAACTCTTACCAAAACGTAACAGCGCCAGGCAATTTGACCTTGAGCGGCTTTACGTTCAAAATCCAATTGGATATGTAACAGCAAAAAAAACGCCTCGCGAAATATTTTGCGAGGCGTTTTTCTCTATGAAGAGCGCAGCAAATCTGCAATCGGAGCGCGAACCACTTTCATCCCAGCCAATCCCGAAGCTATGACAGCCGCCCCTCCGCTTAAAGCTAAAGTTCCCAAAATCATCGGCCACTCAAAAGCAAACGTCACAAGAAACTGACGCGTTTGCCCAGGCCCTGGTGGCATAAGCAGTCCCTGATGAACAAAAAGCATTAACACTCCATAGACAATAGCCATCCCCGCAATGCTGCCAAAAAAACCCAAAAGAGCCCCTTCTGAAAAAATTAAACGGAGCACCTGCCACATCGATTCTCCATTGGCTCGCAAATTGCCAATCTCCTGGCGTCTTTCTAACACGGAGGCCGAAATACTGTTAAAAATTCCAAGAAGCACCATACTCAAAATGATCACGCGCACAACACTAAATTGCGCATTCAACCAATCGACAGAATGCTGATAATAAACCTTATCGAGCACATGAAACGGTGTCGCCTCTAACTCAGGTATTTCCGCTTCAATGGCCGTGGCGACATCAGCCCAGTCTGCAAAAGAGCGTAACCCCAAAGCAATCGACTCGATGCGAGAAGTTTTTAATAATTTTTGCGCAGCTGGCAACTGAATGCGAAACATTCGCCGATCAAATTCCATCGAACCTGTATGGAAAATTCCCGTCACAACAAACTTATCTTTGCTCAAAACTCCCTTCGTTGAGGTCGCCATCACAGTGATCTCATCACCAGGGCCTGCGTGAAGCGCTTTTGCCAGCCCTTTGCCCAAAACAATTCCATGAGGCTCTATTGTGAGAGGCTCTCCCTCTTCGACATTAAGACCGTAAAAAAACGTCGATTCCCTCGCAGCTTCAATCCCCTGCCCAGAGCCCCCAATCGTGCTAGAGCCATGTTTTAAGAGAGCAGAAAAACTCACTCTCGGGAAAACATCTGTCACCCCATCTAACTCGGAGATCCACTCTTCAATGGCCTCGCTATCAGAGATCCAATGCTTTGTCGGCTCTTCAAAAGCGGCGTCTCGATACCCTTTGGTGTGAATCTGCCCGAACCCATAATGAGAGTGGATCGTCGTTTCTCGAAGCTCTCCCAAAACACCATGAATAAAACCGTCAAATGCAAAAAGAGCCCCTGTGCCAAGGGCTACAGCGGAAAGAATCGCAAGACTTCTTCTCGGGTTGCGAAATAAATTTCTTACGCTCAGCAAAAACCACATATTTTTCAGCCCCCCATCGAAAAAGTTCGCTCGGCAAAGGAAAGCACCATCGGATCGTGCGTCGTCAAAATCACAGAGCTTTTACCCTCTCTCGCAAGCGAGGCCAAAATCTCCATGATTTCACGCCCTGTTTTTTGATCCAAACTCGCTGTCGGCTCATCAGCAATAATCACTAAAGGGTGTTTTGCAATCGCGCGAGCAATCGCCACTCTTTGTTTTTGTCCGCCACTGAGCTCTGAGGGCCTTTTCTTTCGATGTTCCCAAAGCCCCACAGATTCTAGAGACTCTCTCGTTCGCTCCTCGATCTCTCGCTTTGAAAGATTTTGTCGAAAGATAAAGTAACTCACATTTTCTTCTGCGCTCAGAACGGGAATAAGATGAAACTGCTGAAAAATAAAGCCAATTTCGAATTTTCGAATCTCATTTTTTCTTTTTTCACTCATAGACGAAAAATCTTCGTTATGAAAAAGCACCTGCCCCTGCTGCAGAGGCTCAATCAATCCAAGAATATTTAAAAGAGTCGATTTTCCAGAGCCAGACGGACC
>CAIPFQ010000172.1 GCA_903864395.1 uncultured Chlamydiae bacterium
AAAAAGTTGCAAAGTCGAGAGTATGTAAATTTTTCTTTTTACAGAATTGACAAAAAGTGAGGTTGACAGGCATAGTCGAAGACTTATGTATCCGAATATCAGCGCGATTTTTTGTGTCATTGTCATTATTGGAAACATTATTTCTGCCAAAATGTTCAAGTTGCCCTTGTTTCAAGATTTTAGTATCCCTGCAGGCCTAGTAACATACCCTTTAACGTTTTTTTTAAGCAATTTTGTCACAGAGCTTTACGGATCTGCCTCGTCTAAAAAAATGGTTTACCAAGCTTTTGCCATGAGTCTTCTCGCTTTTTTGCTCATTGAGATGGCTCTTTTTCTTCCAAGCCCTAGTCAGGAAAACGCTGCAGATTTTGCAAAGGTGCTGGGAGTCAACCGAAGTGTGCTCTTGGGCTCTCTCACAGCCTACTTGTTCTCGCAAAGGCTCGATATCTACGTCTATACTTTTATCAAAAAGTGGACAGGGGAAAAACATCTGTGGCTAAGAAATAATGGATCGACTCTCATTGTTCAATTGTGCGATACGGTGATTGCTAATACAATTTTCTTGAAAGTAGGTCTTGGGATGGAATTATTTGAGATGATTCCAATCATGACATTTTCCTATCTTTACAAATGCTCTTTTAGCCTAGTTTTCACCCCCCTGTTTTATTGCGCCGTCTACTATTTCAAAAAGTTTTTGTTTTACGAGCCCTTAAGTGATCTCAGGTCTTAAGGTCTGAGCGCGTAGATAAGAAGCCCAATCGATGAGCCTGCTGGGGAACCCGAGTTCTTTTTCTGCCTGTCGCAGGGCTCTTTCTTCTCGTTCAAGGGTGACGGGATCATCTTTTCCCAAACAACCTGGATGATTTCATATTTTCCCGCTTGATCGTGCGTGACAAAATCAATCTCGTATCCATCGGATGTGTGATAATAGAATATTTTCTTTCGTTCACGGCGCAAGTCCAAATACACTTGATTTTCTAAAAGTTTTCTTAAATTATCAGACAGATTAAAGGTGTTTGCAGCAATCAGCCCATTGTCAATGGCGTATATTTTTTTTGGAATATTTTGCATCTGCCGTAAGGATTCTGTGAAAATTGGCACTGTAAAAATAAGGAATGCATCCTCTAGATAGGTGAGATAAGAATAAATAGTATCCTTGCCTACTTTATGCCCTTGGCTTTTGATGTCATTATAAAACTTGTTAACGGAGAACGGGCAAGAAACATTTTTCAGCGTGCATTGAATCAAATATTTTAAAAGAAAAATATTGCTTATTTGATGACGTTCAACAACGTCTCTAAAAATGACTGTTTCGACATAATTTTGCAGCGATTCTATCTGTTCGTTCGATGACATGGATTGGATCCCAGGAAATCCCCCTCTTCGGAAATAATCCAATAAATAACTCCGATGCAGATCGGCGGATTTTTTTTCAAACGGCTTAGAGGGCTTTTGAAGATGATGGGCGTCTAGATACTCCATGTAGCTGTAGGGATAAATCTCGATGACCAAAGAGCGCCCGCGCAGCGATGTCGCAATTTCTTTGCTTAATAATTTCGCTGAAGAGCCTGTTACATAGATTTGAATTTTCTTTGTGTCCAAAATTCTTCTAAGAACGACAGGCCATCCTTCTACATTTTGCACTTCATCGAGAAACAGAAAACAACAATGATTGTGATTCTGAGGGTGCAGCGTATACCAGGCATCGATCATTTGCCCCATTGTCTTATGATCAAGGGGAAGAAGCCTGTCATCTTCAAAGTTGAGATACAAAATTCGCTCGATGGGCAGGCCTTCTAAGACCAGTTTTCGAATGGTCTGAAACAAGAAAAAAGTTTTTCCTGAGCGGCGCATTCCTATTGCGACCTTAATAATATGGCTCGCCTCCGGGAATGTGTATTCGCGATGGGTGCTTTTTGCGGTGGTCGCAAGAGCGTCCTGAAATTCTTCTTGCAGCGTCTCAATGATCTCAAACATGACCTTTCTATCCTTCCTTGTCTATAAGGACAAGGATAGCATTTTGTATCCTTATAGAAAAGGAAATAAAAATTGAAAAACCCTCCCCAATCAAATCAGATCGCTCGCAATGGCATCGTAGAAAAGAGCCCCTTTAGGGGTTAGGCGGATTTTGTTTGTATCTTGCAAAATAGATCCATTTTGCACCCATGAATCTAAAGCTTTTTTTAATTCTTCTGGAAGGGGTGAAAAGTCCTTCAGGGGCACACCTTCGAAAAGGCGCAGATGCACGGCAAAGCGCTCTTTGAGGCTCTCTAGCAAAGGGAGCTTTTCGCGAAATGAAATAGGGCTTTTTCCCTCTTTTAATATCCTGGCGTAGCGCTGGAGGTTTGCGATATTTTGGAATCGTTCCCCCTCCCAAAAACTAAAGGCTGAAGGGCCAAGGCCCAAGAAAGGACGCCCTGTCCAATAGCCTGTATTATGGATCGCCTGAAAGCCCCCTTTCGCAAACGCCGAAATTTCATACCGTTTTAGTCCAAGCCTTTCCAAAGTTTCAATCGCCATTTCAAGAAGGCGCAAGCTCGTCTCTCCATCGGGGATCATTAAACTTTTCCTTCGCTTGTAAAACGAAGTATGTGGCTCAATCGTCAGATTGTAGAGGGAAAGATGGGTGATCGGCAGATCTTTGAGTTGACTCAATGTATAAAGCCAGCTCGCCTCCGTTTGATCAGGCAGATCGTACATGAGGTCGATGGAAATGTTTTCAAATCCTGCCGTATGAGCTTCAAAAATTGCTTCCTTGGCTCTTTTGGCCAGATGAGCTCTTTCTAACACCGCCAGCGAGCGATCATCGAGAGATTGGACGCCGAGGCTCAAACGATTGATTCCCATTTTTCGCAAACGAGAAAAAAGAGCCAAAGAACACTCTTCTGGATTGGCTTCGATGGTGATTTCGCAATTGACCTCTAAACACAGTCCGCTTCTTTGAACTAAATTGAGAATCTCTTCAATGCCCTCTGGCGCAAAAAGGGTCGGAGTGCCCCCTCCAAAATAAAGAGAGGCTATTTTTTTTGTTCCGAGTTTGGAAACTTGCTGTTCCCACTCTCGAGCCATAGCTTCTGCAAAAACATTTTTTAATCCCTGTTTGTCAGGGATTACATAAAAGTGACAATAGGGGCACTTTCTCTTACAGAACGGGATATGAAAGTAGATCGAAGCGCTACCAGTTGTCGGCATCAGGGTCTTCGAGGATTCCTCTTTTCCAGCGGTTGCGATCGGAAAAAGGATCTTCCTCATCCTCTTCCTCAACAGTGGGAGGCTCTTCATCGCTGCCACTCTCTGTCTCTTCTTCCACAGTGGTTTCCATATTGAAACTATCCGTTTCCATATCAAGCCCCGCATCAGTCAAATTGTCCCCTGCCTCCATGTCAGGCAGTGTGTTTGGCTCCGCATACGCTTGGCGCGCCGTCGAGCGTTTTGGCGTGACGTACTCTTCCGTCTCTCCGCTCTCTTTCATGTAGCGAAGCCGCTCTTTTTCCTCTTCGACTTTAATCTGTAAAGATCGAATTTCTTCTCGATGTTTGTCGACGTCTTTTTTAGGAACAAGACCCAGATTCATCCATTGCTCTAAGTCTTCGAGTTCCGTTTCTAGTTTTTTCAGTCTTTCGCTTTTGATATTCATGATTTTTCCAAAAATTTCCTGTATTGAAAGAAATGCCTTGCGAAACATTTTCCTATCGTACCCACTTATAAAAGTACAACATTTTCTTCTTCTTAGTTCCGTCTGTGTCTTGACGGATTGCGTATTTTACGCCAACTTCTCATTTGAAGTAAAGGGTTTTTCTGATATCTGAAAAGAAATGCACCCTTTTCCAGATTACGCCCAGCTCGCCAACCTCTCTTTCATCGAAGAGCAGTATAGTCGCTATACAAAAAATCCAGAAAGCGTAGACCCCTCGTGGCGCCATTTTTTTGAGGGCGTTGATTTTGCCTCCGCCCTTCCTTCGCAAATAGCAAAGGTCGAAAAAAGCTTTGCTATTGGGTCCATTGAGAAACTGGTGGACGCATACCGGCGCTACGGCCATCTGAGCACCTCTGTGAATCCTCTGATTGCGGAAAAAATTGTTTGTCCAGAGCTAGATCCTGCGCGCTACGGGCTGTCCGAGGGGATATATCCGGCTTTGGGATTTTGTCAAACCCCTTTAGCGCCGCTCTCAGAGGTGATCGCAGCCCTTCAAAAAATTTATGCTTCTCGCATTGGATTTGAATACATGGGGTTGGATCGCCCAGGGTTTGAAGAATGGATGCAAAAGCGACTCGAGCCTCGCTATGCCATTGTTGCCTCTTGCGAAGAAAAGCTTAACCTTTTAAGCGATCTGAATCGCTCCGAACTGTTTGAAACGTTTCTCCACACCCGTTGTACGGGGCAAACCCGTTTTTCTTTGGAGGGGCTGGAGACGGCGATCCCTGTCCTTGGCAAGCTCCTTGAGCAAGGGGGAGAGATGGGTGTTGAGGATGCGTGGATTGGGATGGCGCATCGAGGCAGGCTCAATGTTTTAGTCAATATTCTCAATAAGCCTCTTTCTGCTCTTTTTGCGGAGTTTGAAAATGACTTAACGCTTTCATTGCCTGGCAATGACGATGTGAAGTATCACATGGGGTGGATCGGAGAATATTCCAGTCCGAAAGGAAAAAAGGTTCGCGTGGGATTTCCTGCCAACCCCTCCCATCTCGAATCGGTGGACCCTGTGCTTCTTGGGACTGCGCGGGCGATTCAAGGGCAAAATAAGAATGCCAGCCAAGTGCTTCCGATTTTAGTGCATGGGGATGCCGCTTTCGCAGGACAAGGCGTTGTTTACGAATCCATGCAGCTTATGCGTCTTCCTGGCTATTTTGTTGGCGGGGTGATTCACCTCGTCTTGAATAATCAGATTGGCTATACAACAACGCCTTCCGAGGGCAGATCGACTCGCTATTGCACAGACATTGCCAAAACGTTTGGGATTCCCGTCTTACATCTCAATGCGGAAGATCCAGAAAGCTGTGTGTTTGCAGCAAAACTTGCCGTTGAGATTCGGCAGCAGTTTCAGACAGATGTGATTTTAGATCTCATTGGCTATCGAAAATATGGGCACAACGAAGGGGACGAGCCTGCCTATACGCAGCCGATCCAATATCAGATGATTCGCTCAAAACCTTCTATTCGACAAATATACTCTGCAGCACTGATTGCTGAAAAAATACTGGATCAGAGCGCGGTGAGTGAAGGAGAAGAAAAATGGAAAGAGACCCTTCGCAAAGAGTGGGAAGCTATGCAATCTTTGCCGCAGCCGCCTGTGCCACAAGGCGCCTCTTTTTCCCCTTTCCTTTCGATTCCTACAGGGGTAGAGCTAAAAATTCTTCGAGAGGCGATTGAAAAATTTTGCCAGATCCCTGAAGGGTTTCATCTGCATCCTAAATTAGAAAAATGGCTTCAGGATCGAAAGAAAATGGTCGAGGGCCCTGTCGATTGGTCGACGGGAGAGTTTTTAGCCTTTGCTTCTTTGCTAGAGCAGGGCACTTTGATTCGTTTAGCAGGGCAAGATTCGCGCCGAGGGACGTTTAGCCAGCGCCATATTGTGTGGACAGATGCGGAAAATGGAAAAACCTATTGTCCGATGCAAAGTGGGTTTGAGGCCATTAATTCGCCTTTGACAGAATATGCAGGGCTCGGCTTCGAATATGGCTATAGCTCTGCATCGCCCAAGACGCTCGTTCTTTGGGAGGCGCAGTATGGTGATTTTGACAACGGAGCGCAAATTATTATCGATCAGTACATCGCGTCCGCACAGCAAAAATGGAATGTTTGTTCCTCGATTGTTTTGCTTTTGCCTCACGGCTACGAAGGGGCGGGCCCCGAGCACAGCTCGGCTCGGCTCGAAAGGTTTTTACAGCTTTGCGCGAAAAATAATATGCAAATTGTCAACGCCTCGACGAGCGCGCAATATTTTCATTTGCTGCGACGCCAAGGGATGCGTGAAGAAAAAAGACCCCTCATTGTCTTTACGCCCAAAGCCCTTTTGCGCTCCAGTGTCAATATGAGTCCGATCGCTGAACTGACTACAAGCTCGTTTCAAGAAATTCTTGGCGATCCAATGATGGCTGCAGGTTTTTTGGAAAAAATGATTTTTTGCTCGGGCAAAGTCTATTATGACCTTGTTGCAGAAAGGGAGAAGCGCAAAGAAAAAATCCCCATTGTGCGCTTGGAGCAATTGTATCCCTTGCATGAAAAGAGGTTGCGCGAAGAGATAGCAAAATATAAAGGGCTCAAAGAAATTCTTTGGGTGCAAGAGGAGCCTGAGAATATGGGTGCGTGGAGCTTTTTAGCCTTGCAGCTCCAGGCGATGATTCCTCAGGGAGTGCAGCTTCGCTGTGTGAGCCGCCCTCCGAACTCTACTCCTGCGACGGGATCGCATCGCAAACACAAAGAAGAACAAACATCTCTGATTGAGGCGGTATATGAAAATAGACATTAAAATTCCTTCGATGGGAGAATCCGTGGTCGAAGCTGTGATCGGCTCTTTTTTAAAACAGGAGGGATCCTCTGTTAAGGTTGACGATGAGATTCTTGAGATTGAGACGGACAAAGTGAACCAGGTTCTTTATGCGCCTGCCGCAGGAGTTTTGCATTTCAGTGTCAAATCGGGCGACAAGGTGAAAATCGGACAGAGCGTGGGGTATGTGGAGGGAGGCGAGTTATCTAAAGCGGCGCCTATCGAAAAATCTGTGCCTGTGGAAGCTTCTTTGTCGAAAGCTCCTTTGCCTCCTGCGCGTCTTTCGATCGATGCAGCTCTTTCAGAGATACCGCCGCAAAAAAGAGCGCCTGTGGCAAAAATCCCAGCCTCAGTGCCAGCGCCTATAGAAAAAGAAACAAGAGTGAAGATGACGAAGCTGCGGCGTACGATTGCGGAAAGACTGGTGGCGGTGAAAAATCAAACAGCACTTTTGACAACGTTTAATGAAATTGATTTGAGCTCTGTTATAGGGGTCCGTGAAAAAGAGCAGGAAAATTTTGTTAAAAAACATGGCGTAAAGTTGGGTTTTATGTCTTTTTTTATCAAAGCTACTGTGGCGGCGCTCCAAGAGTTTCCGCAAATTAACGCTCGAATCGATCAAGACGATATTGTCTTTCCCAACACAATTGATATTAGCGTGGCTGTTAGCACCGAAAAAGGGCTGATGGTGCCTGTGATTCGGGGGGCAGACAAACTCTCCTATGCAGACATTGAAAAGCGTTTAAAGCTTTTTGCGGAAAAAGCGCGCAGCGGTTCGATTTCTGTGGATGACATGCAAGGGGGAACGTTTACGATTACGAATGGCGGTGTTTTTGGCTCTCTTCTTTCTACGCCGATTTTAAATCCTCCTCAGAGTGGTATTTTAGGGATGCACAGCATTGTAAAACGTCCGATTGCCCTAGACGATCAAGTGGTGATTCGACCGATGATGTATGTCGCTTTGAGCTATGATCATCGCATTGTCGATGGGCGCGACTCGATTCTTTTCCTCGTTTCAATCAAAAAGAATTTGGAAGATCCAACAAGGTTGTTATTGGGCCTATGAAATACGATTGCCTTGTGATTGGAGGGGGCCCTGGCGGCTATGCGGCGGCGATTCGCTGCGCTCAGTTAGGTCTTCGCTCTGCGTGCATAGAAAAAAGAAAGACTCTTGGCGGCACATGTTTAAACGTGGGGTGTATTCCTTCCAAAGCTCTTCTCTATTCTTCTGAGCTGGCTTGGAAGATTGAAACGCAAGCGGGAGCGCATGGGATTTTTTCGCAAAAGCCACGGATTGATTTTGAAAAAATGATGGCGCGCAAAGAGGGGGTCGTTGCGGGGTTTACGCAAGGGATCGAGGGTTTGTTTAAAAAAAACAAGGTCGATTGGATCCAAGGCTCGGCTCTGCTGAAAGGCACAAATCAAGTGGATGTGGAGGGGACAATTTTTGAGGCGCGCTTTATTATTTTAGCGACTGGATCAGAACCGATTGCGCTTCCCTTTTTGCCCTTCGAGAACCAAAAAGTTCTCTCTTCGACAGGCGCTCTCGCTTTGAGAGCCATTCCAAAAAAGCTTCTTGTGATTGGCGCGGGAGTGATTGGCGTTGAGCTTGGCTCTGTCTATCAAAGGCTCGGCTCAGAGGTCGTTTTCATAGAATTTCTCGATCGAATTTGTCCTGCGTTCGACAGTTCTCTTTCAAAAGGCCTTGAAAAAAGTCTTCGCGCCCAAGGGATGACTTTTTATTTATCTCACAAAGTGCTTAAGGCGGATCTCTCTCAAGGCGTGTCGCTTGAGACGCAAAGCGGCGAAAAGCAAGAAATTTTCTCTGGAGACGCCGTTTTGGTTGCGGTGGGGCGCAAGCCCTACGCGGAGGGGTTGGGGTTATCAGGCGCAGGTGTGCGTCAAGATGAAAAAGGATTTGTTCAGATTGACGCTTCATTTCGAACGAGCGTGCCTCATATTTTTGCGATTGGGGATCTTGTGCAAGGGCCGATGCTGGCTCACAAAGCCTCTGAAGAGGGGGTTGCGGTGGCGGAGCTGATCGCGGGACATGTTCCCAAGGTCGATTATTTTTCGATTCCAAATGTCGCCTACACCTCACCTGAGGTTGCAGGCGTAGGGCTGACTGAAGAAGAGGCAAAACAACGCTCTTTAAACTATAAAGCGGCGCAATTTCCCTTTAAAGCCAACTCGCGGGCTCGTTGCGCAGGGGAAGATGAAGGATTTGTCAAAATTCTCGCAGAGGCAAAAAGCCGCAAGCTCTTAGGGGTTCATATCTTTGGCGCTCATGCGTCTGAGCTCATTGCAGAGCCGACCCTCGCACTTGCGCAAAGACTCACGGTCGATCAGCTCTTTGAGACCTCGCACGCGCACCCCACGTTTTCCGAGGCGATCAAGGAGGCGGCTCTTTCTGTCTTTGGCTTGCCGATTCATTTGTGAAAAAGGGGAATTGCCCTGCCATATAGAGGGGGTAGTTATGGGTTCTTCCGCGAATGTCGGATGGCTGTCTACTGAAGATGACTCGATAAGGTGGGTGATATTTTTCGCCGAATGCACTTAATCTTTTAGATTTTAGAGAATTTCCTGACTTGATTTCGATCGGAATCATCTCTGTATCCACTGTCAGAAGAAATTCTAGTTCGAATTTTCCCTCTTGCCAGCTAAAAAGTTTGTCTCTGCCATAGCTCAAAAATTCTTGGGCGGCGAAATTTTCTGCGACATATCCTTTGTAACTTCCATAATCCGCACTTAGAATCGCTTTAGGTGCCAAATCGCTCATAGCGCCCAAAGGTAACTTCTCAATAAGTCCTGGCGCAGCGCAAGAATTC
>CAIPFQ010000173.1 GCA_903864395.1 uncultured Chlamydiae bacterium
CTAAGAAACTCGGCTCCCTGGCGCAAGCGCTTGAATCGTTGGCAATTCTAAATCGGCTCCCTTCGATGCCGCTAAAATCATCCCTTGGCTCTCAATGCCCATGATCGTCGCAGGCGTAAGGTTCGCCACGAGAATGACTTTTTTGCCAATTAACTGCTCTGGCTCATAGGTCAAAGCAATCCCTGAGACAACAGTTCTTTGCTCCGAGCCAAGATCAACAAGAAGTTTTAACAGTTTTTTCGACTTCGGGACTCTCTCCGCTGCAAGAATTTGAGCGATGCGCAAATCGAGCTTTTCAATATCTGGGAATTGGATCAGTGGCTTTACTGGACTGATCGGCACACTTTCTGTCCCCAAACTGTCCTTTTCTTTATTTCCTAATTTCGCAATTTGTTCCATCACTTCCTCATCCTCAACTTTTTTAAAAAGAATCACCGGCTCTAAAAGAGCCTGTCCTGCCGGATGCTTCATAGAGCCAATGGTTTGCCAAGACTCATGCGCCAAGATCGTTTTGAACCCCAGCATAGACCAAATCTTTTGCGCAGCTTCTGGGATGATTGGAGATGCGGCGAGAGACAGGCGAAGGATGCAGTCAATACAAAGGCCAATCGTCGTTTCTAGGGAAGCCCTGCGCGCAGGCTCTTTGATCGCCAGCCAAGGCTTTTGCGCATCAAAATAAACATTGCCACATTGCGCCAGCTCCATCAAAAGCTGACTGGCTCGTCTCAGATGAAACCCCGCATAGCTCTCTCGAATGCGCTCCATAAGAGAGTCCATTTGCTCTAAGAACTTATGATCGATTTCATGCAGCTCATGCAAAGAGGGAATCTGGGAGGCGCAATGCATCTTCGCAAAAACTAAAACCCGGTTGACAAAGTTCCCAAATTTGCCTAAAAGCTCCGCGTTGCATCGGCTTTGAAAATCTTTCCAAGAAAATTCAGCATCTGCGGACTCTGGCGCATTCGCGGCCAAACAAAAGCGCGCTTGGTCCGCTGTGTATTTTTTAAAAAAATCTTCCAAATCAATTGTCCATCCATCGGATTTGGAAAATTGCCGCCCCTCCAACATCAAAAATTCATTCGCTGGCATTTCATCCGGCAATTTATAAACCACCTCTTGCCCCATGAGCATAGCGGGAAAAAAAACTGCGTGAAAAGGAATGTTGTCCTTGCCAATGAATTGGACAAGTTTTGTCTCTGGGTTCAACCAATAGTGTTCCCAACGATTCGGATGTCCCGTTTTTTCTGCCCATTCTTTCGTCGCCGAAATATAGCCAATCGGCGCATCGAACCAAACGTAAAACACTTTATCTGGATACCCAGGAACAGGCACTCCCCAGCTCGAATCTCTTGTGATGGCTCGAGGATGCAGATTTTCAATATAGTGCATCGCAAAATGAACGACGTTCTCCTTCCACTGCTTTTTTTGAAGCCATTCTGTAAGCTCTTGCTTAAATCGATCAAAACGCAAATAAAGGTGCGCGCTCGGTTTTAAGATTAAAGGAGATCCCGTGAGTTTTGAGCGAGGATTTTTTAAATCCGTGGCCTCAAAAGAAGCTGCGCATTTTTGACACTCATCGCCTCTCGCCTCTAGGTGTCCACATCGCGGACACGTCCCTACGACATAGCGATCCGCAAGAAAACGCTTTTCAGTTTCAGAATAGAGATGGTTTTCAACCTTTTCTTCAATCAATCCTTGGGCCTCTAAGCCTTTGAAAAAATCCTGCACAACGAGCCCATGGCCTGGCCATGTCGTACGACCATAATGATCAAAAGAAAATTGCAATTTTTCAAAAAATGCGCGGTTCATCGCATGAAATATATCCACCTGTTCTTTCGGTGTCCTCTTGGCTATTTCCGCGCTCAAAGTAATCGCAACGCCGTATTCATCGGAACCGCAAATATAAAGAACTTCGCTGCCCATCAGCCTTTGAAATCTAGCATAGCAATCCCCAGGCAAATAAGCCCCCGCAATATGACCAAAGTGCAAAGGGCCATTCGCATAGGGGAGGGCGGAAGTAATAAGAATTGTTTCACGCTGCGACATAAAAAATGACTTTATATTTTTTTGTTTGCTTCGTCAGCTTGCGTTTCAACCATCTTAAGAATGATTTCTAAACTCGATGGTTCTCCGCTAAGAACATGGTCTCTCCCAATACGAATCGCAAAATTGCAAAGATTGAAATTATTATTGAATTTCTTTCTCAAATATTCTGTTGTAAAATGCTCTCCAGACATGATTCCTCCCCTACCTTAGTTTCAGTTTATGTTCTTCCGCTATGAAAATAGAACGGAGGACATCGTAAGCCATCTCCAAATTCTCATTCACGACCAGATAATTATAATTTTTCGCCATCGACATCTCTTGATTCGCCCAGGAAAGACGAGTCGCAATGGCATCTTCGGTATCGGATTGCCTGCCACAGAGTCTTTTTTTCAGCTCCTCAAAATTAGGCGGGCGAATAAAAATAAACGTAGCATCAATTTTATCTTTCAACGCCATAGCCCCTTGCGTATCGATCACAAGAGCGACGTGCTTTCCTTGCGCCAGTTTTTCTTCGACATACTTTTTCGATGTCCCGTAATAATAGCCGAAAACAAAAGCATACTCAAGGAATTCCTCTTCCTGAATTTTTTTCTTAAATTCAGACTCACTAATAAAATGGTAATCGCACCCCTCAATTTCTTGGGAGCGCATAGGGCGCGTGGTATAAGAGACACTTTCCACCACGCACGAAAACTCTTTTGTCAGCATCCGAACAAGCGTTGTCTTCCCCGTCCCTGCGGGGGCACTGATGACAAATATATGACCCCGACGCAAGTCTCCCAATACTTTCATTCTATATTCTGAATTTGCTCTTTGATTTTTTCTAGTTCACTTTTCATTCGAAGCACTCCACGAGAAATTTCTATTTCCGATGATTTTGCCCCGATTGTATTGACCTCACGCCCCATTTCCTGCGTAAGAAATTCCAATTTTCTCCCTACGGGCTCTTCTGTCTGTTCTTCCAAAGTCTGACGAAATTGATCGATGTGAGAAAAAAGACGGGTCACTTCTTCTGAAACATCGACCTTTTCCGCATAAATCACTATTTCCCTCAAAATCCTTTCATCTACTTCAGAGCCACTGAGAGAAACTTCTTTCAATCGTTCTGCAAGTTTCTTTTGCAACCGTCCGTTTGCCTCAGGAGCTGCCTTTTCAATCAAAACGATCTCTTTATCCATCAAGACCAGGCGATGCAAAATATCTTTCGCCAGAGCCATCCCTTCTTTCTGTCTCATGGATAACAAATCTTTAAGAGCTTCCTCAACACCAATTTTGAGAGAAAGACAATCCTCTTCCTGGACAAAATAGAGAGGCTCTCTCACGGGCAAGTGAAGCATCAAAAAGGGCAAATCAATTTTGCTTGCATCCATGCCAAGATTTTGAGCGATCTCTTGCCAGCTTTTTTTTAGCTCCTGCAATAGTGCAATGTCTGGAAGCGCTCTCGCCTCTCCTTTAGCAGACGGCGTAAAGGCAAGGCGTACCGTCACTTGACCCCGAGAGACTTTTTTGCCCACCCAACTACGAACATCCTGTTCAAAGCGTCCCAATTCTTTGGGAAGCAAAATAGAAACATCGAGAACCTTCCGATTCACAGAGTATATTTCCACGACAAGATCCCCATGAGGGGTCTTTTTCACCGAACGACCGAACCCCGTCATACTGACGAACATACTCAACCCTTTTCGTAGATTTTAAAGAGTTTTTGCTTGAAGGTCAAGGTTAAAAAGAAAGAATCGGGCAGGTGGGGGATTCTTCACCGCCGCGATAGATCAATCCGCGCCCAGGATCTAAGGTAACCTCCTCCCCCTCTCTTAAAAAATTCATCGCCCCATCAGCTCGAGTCATGATCGGAATGCCCAACGTTTTCGCAAGAAGAACGGCATACTTTTCAGACGCCATATCTCCAATATAATTTTGAAGAATGACTCCAGAGGCATGCTTTAACAGAGGTAAAAAAGTGCTGTCGCAATGAGAAATCACTACGAGACGCCCCTCTAGATCCTCAGGATCAATGCCTTCGGAAGAAATCAAAATAGAGACCTTGCCACTTACTTTTTGACCTAACCCCTTGTGACCGCGCACTAAAATTTCACCGATGCTTTGAACAGTCATCATATTCGTCGTTCCCTTTTGACCAAACGGGACGCCTGCGGTGACGACCACAACATCGCCAAAGGCGATGAACCCCTTTTCAAGGGCATGAGCGCTGGCAGCGGCAAAAGCCTCCTTCGCTCTTTTGGATCCTGGGCAAAGGACAGGGACCACACCCCAATTCGAGCTCAGTTGATGATACACTTTTATTTGCGGCGTCACGGCGATGATGGGCATTTTAGGGCGCAATCTGGACAAAAGGCGCGCCGTCATACCGCTTGTTGTAAAGGCGAAAATCGCTTTTGCATCGGTACTATAAGCGGTCTTCACCGCAGCCATAGCCACTGCGGAAGAAGAATCGTGATAATCTTTTTGAGAATGAAGTTCAAAAAATTCGCGAAAGGAAAAATCCGCCTCTGTTTCGAAGGCAATCCTCTTCATTTGTTCAACGGCTTCTATCGGATATTTTCCTACCGCACTCTCTCCAGAGAGCATAATGGCTGAGGTAGAATCATAAATAGCATTTGCGACATCAGACACCTCCGCTCTCGTAGGGCGGGGATTTACGATCATTGATTCGAGCATTTGGGTGGCGGTGATGGAGGGTTTACACGCTTGATAGCATTTTCGGATCATCATTTTTTGTAATTTTGGGACTAAAGCGAGATCCACCTCAACGCCGAGATCGCCTCTGGCCACCATAATTCCATCAGCCCCTTGAACAATGCTATCGAAATTTTCCACACCATGATGGTTCTCAATTTTTGCGATCACCAAAATATCTGGCTTTCCTTCTTTAGCAAGAATCTGCTTATAGGAGAGAACGTGATGAGCAGATCGAATAAAAGAGGCCGCAACAAGATCTATATCTTGTTCGCATCCAAAGCGTAAATCAGCGATATCTTTTTCGGTCACTGCTGGCAAATTGAGATGTGCGCCAGGGATATTTACCCCTTTGTTGTTTTTTAAAACACCCCCATTTTGCATTTCGATCACAACAAATTCTTTTGCGACCTCAACGACAGTAGAGACCAAAGTTCCATCATCAAAAAGGATGCGCATGCCGATATGAGCAGATTCGAGCGCTTGAAAGGGGCGCAAGGGAATTTCGCCTGGAGCTGGCAAAGAATTTTGCATCGAAACGAGCCGCAATCTCTGTTTGGACTCTAAGGGAATAAAGCCTCCACAAAATTTCCCGACGCGAATCTCTGGCCCTTTAATGTCGATCAAAATGGCAAGCGGACTTTGGGTCTCTCTGCGCGCTCGCTTGAGATTGGCGATATTCAGCGCATGCTCTTCAAAAGTGCCGTGGCTAAAATTCAATCGCGCCACGTTCATCCCAGCGTGAATTAAGGCAACCATCTTTTCATAAGAGGCTACCGCAGGACCAATTGTACAAACGATTTTTGTGCGAGTAAAGAGCATGAACTGAGTCTAGCAAAAATGAGCTCTTCTAAG